>CAIQCM010000132.1 GCA_903870305.1 uncultured bacterium | reverse complement strand
GTCGCAGCGTGGATCCTGGCCACGGTTGAAGCGTGATCTTCCTCGACCTCTCGTAGTTGATTTTGGAAAAAATTTTCTCCTACGAGACGGGCAAGCAGTGTTGGAATGTACATCGTGATGCCTCCAATTCCATGTTCAACTTTATTGGTCGTTTAAAAGGGCGAGATGCATTAAATCATCATTTCCAAGCTCAGTCAAAAACGACTGTATTTATTCTTGCCAAAATGAGCAAAAAAAGGTACTTTGATTTTCTATGCCAGTACCCAAATTTCCCGAACTTGAGGAGAAAATACTGAAGGAGTGGGATGAGAAGGATATTTTTAACAAATCGCTTCAAAAGCCCTCGCCTGAGGGCAATTTCATCTTTTTTGAAGGACCGCCGACGGCTAACGGTAAGCCGGGGATCCATCACCTCATCGCCCGTTATTTTAAGGACGTTATCTTGCGCTATAAGACGATGCAAGGATTCCACGTCGAGCGCAAGGCCGGCTGGGACACGCATGGATTGCCGGTTGAAATTGAAGTTGAAAAGAAGCTCGGGTTTAAGTCGAAGCGCGAGGTTGAGGAGTACGGGGTGGCCGCCTACAACCGCAAGTGCCGCGAATCGGTTTGGGAGTACAAAGATCTTTGGACCAAATTCACCAAACGTTCCGGCTACTGGGTCGACTTGGAGCACCCCTACATTACCTACGAGCCGAACTATATTGAATCGCTTTGGTGGATAGTAAAGGAGATCGACGGACGCAAATTGCTTTATGAGGGCTACAAGGTGGTGCCGCATTGTCCGCGCTGCGGGACGACGCTGGCTTCGCATGAACTGGCTCAAGGTTACGAAGACGTCGACGATGTTTCGGTTTTTGTTCGCTTTAAGATAAAGGATGATCTTTTGGGCGGCGCGAGCTTCTTGGTTTGGACGACCACGCCGTGGACCTTGCCCGCGAATGTGGCGCTTGCCGTGGGCGAGGACGTCAAATACTCCGAGATCGAACTTGCGGGCGGCGAACATCTTATTCTCGCGACCGCGCGGCTTACGGCCATCGACGGCGAATACAAAGTGCTCCGTGAACTTTCGGGCAAGGAGCTGGTTGGGGTTGAATACGAAGCGCCGTATTCCTTTGTTAAGTATTCCGGGACGGCGCATCATGTTCTGGCGGCGGATTTTGTTTCGACCGAGGACGGAACGGGAATTGTGCACATTGCGCCCATGTACGGGGTGGACGACTTTAATTTGGGCGTTGCCAACAAACTGCCGCAGCAGCATTTGGTGAACACGGCCGGCGAATTCATGGACGAAGTTAAGCCGTGGGCGGGCCTCTTTGTTAAAAAAGCCGATCCGCTTATTATTGAAGACCTTGCCGCGAGCGGAAAACTTTACAAGAAAGAAACCATCCGCCACACCTACCCGTTTTGCTGGCGCTGCAAGAGCCCGCTTATCTATTACGCCAAGCCGTCGTGGTTTTTTAAAACATCCGAAACGGCCGAGACGATGATCAAAGCCAATGAAGAAATAAATTGGGAGCCGGCACACCTTAAGGAAGGGCGCTTTGGCGAGTGGCTTAAAGGCAACAAGGACTGGGCCATTTCGCGCGAACGTTTTTGGGCGACCCCGCTCCCTGTTTGGAAATGCGACAAAGGCCACAAGACCGTGGTGGGATCGTTTTCCGACCTCGAAGAAAAGCGTTTAGCCAAGCCGGCGCGGCTTCTGCTTATGCGCCACGGCGAGGCCGAAAGCAATGTTTCCGAAATGATCTCCTCAGGGCCGGAGGGTCACAAAGTTCATTTGACCGAAAAAGGCAAAGAGATGGCCGAGGCCACGGCAAAAAAACTTGGCAAAGAAAAGATCGTCGCCATCTATAGCTCGCCCTATGTGCGCACTCAAGAAACGGCCGGCATCGTTGCCGCGGCTTTGGGGTTGCCGGTTGCAACCGACGAACGGTTAAAAGAAAGCGAGTTTGGGGAGATGAACGGCAAAAGCCCGAATGAATTTTACAAGGCCTTTCCGTCGCCGGCCGAACGCTGGACCCACGCGCCGGAGGGCGGAGAAAATTTCTCGCAGCTGAGAAAGCGGATGATGGATTTCGTCCGCGAGATAAACGCGAAGCACGCGGGCGAAACAGTGCTCGTGGTAAGCCACGGCGACCCGCTCTATGTTTTGGATTGCACGCTTAGTCGCGTGCCGGACAATGAGCTTAAAGACAGGCGCTATCCCGTATTTGCGCAGCCCGTTGAAGTATTCTTGCCTAACTGGCCATTTAACGATGGCGGCGAGCTTGATCCGCATCGTCCGTATATCGACGAGGTCGTTATTAAATGCGACGAATGCAAAGGCGAAATGCGACGCGTTAAGGATGTTATGGACGTGTGGTTTGATTCGGGCTGTATGCCGTTCGCGCAGTGGCATTATCCTTTCGAAAACAAAGAGCGCATCGATAAGGGGTTATCATTCCCGGCGGATTTTATTTCCGAAGCCATCGACCAGACGCGCGGTTGGTTCTATACGCTTCTTGCGGTCAACACCTTGCTGGGCTACAAGCGCCCGCCGTACAAAAATGTGATCTCGATGAACCATATTTTGGACGCTAAGGGCTTTAAGATGTCCAAGTCCAAGGGCAACATTGTCGATCCGTGGAAGATGTTTGAAAAGTTCGGTGCCGATGCGGTGCGCTTTTATCTGTTCACGGTTAACCAGCCCGGCGACTACAAGCGCTTTGACGAGCATGACGTCGACGGCATTGTTAAGAAAGTGTTCCTCATTCTTTGGAACACCATGGAATTTTGGAAACTGTCTCAAATAACAACCAAGAACCAAGAACCAATTTCCAGTCCAGAACATATTCTTGATAAGTGGTTGCGATCGCGATTGAATCAGCTTGTTAAGAACGTTACCGAAAATCTCGACGCCTACCGCCCGACCGATGCCGGACGCGCGGTCATGGAGTTTGTGAATGAACTTTCCACTTGGTATGTGCGCCGCTCGCGCGACCGCTTCCGCGCCGGCGCTTCGGTCGAACCGCTCTACGAAGCGCTCATGACCGTGACCAAACTGCTCGCGCCAATGACGCCGTTCGTCGCCGAGGCGATGTATGCCGAGCTGGCCGGTGAAGGGGAGTCGGTGCATCTTGTTGATTGGCCGAAGTTCAACGACAAGGAGATCGACGATGATCTTATCGCCGAGATGGCAACGATTCGAAAGATCGTCGAGCTGGGGCACGCCCTGCGCGACGAGGCCGAAGTTAAATTGCGTCAGCCGCTTTCCGAGGTCGAAATAGAAAAAGCTGCGCTAAAAAATATTGACGAACTTCTGCCGCTTGCCGCCGAAGAATTGAACGTCAAGCTTGTGAGATCGATTGACCGCATTGATGAGCGCGGCGGTTGGATAATCAAGAGCGCGAATGGGTTGACTGTCGCGCTGCGCACCGAGATAACCGCCGAACTTAAGCGCGAAGGAATGATGCGCGAAATTATGCGCCAAATAAACGACCTCAGAAAAGAAGCCAAGCTCACTCCCGCCGACCGGATCACACTAATGTTTGATATTGATGACATTGAATTCAAATCAATCTTAACGACCGAAAAAGAACATTTGGCCGCCTCCGCCCGCGCCGACGAGGTAGTCATGGAACGCGGCGAAGTTGATGTCTCGCGCGAATTGGATATTGATGGGAAAAAACTTTGGATCGGCGTGAAGAAAATATAATGACGACTCGTCATTCCCGCGGAGGCGGGCTTGCACCCCGAGGGGTGAATCCAATCTCGCTTGGTCGGCTACGGCCACTGTTTTTGAAAAGGCCCAATCAACTCTCGTCATTGCGAGGAGTGAGTCGAAACGAACGACGCGGCAATCTCATGAATACAGCAACCATGGTGATATTTCGAGGGGATTGCTTCGTCGGCTTCGGCCTCCTCGCAATGACAGGTTTTTTGTGGTTTTGATATGTAAAAATCGCTTAACATAGATAAAATAAAATGGCTCAAGCGAGCCATTTTATTGTTGTATGGGGCTTGACAAAATCTATTATATGTGATATAGTGTTTCTTGTAAGTGAATGAGCCACGTCCAAGCGTAAGAGACTTGAACGCGGCACCGATTGAAAATTAAGGAGAGAGCTCGCGGTCAACGAGTATTTTGACCACTTTGATCGAAAAATCGATCACAGGACGCATTTGTTGTTGTCTCTCTAGACGAATACAAATGCGTCCTTTTTATTTATTCGAACAATCGGCGGGGGAGTATTTAAGCAAAATTTTACTAAATATTTGTCGCTCTTCTAACAGAGTTCAGGTTACGAAAACCCGGGCTCTGCGGGAAGTCCGCATAGCTCATTACAATCCAGGAGAAACGGAAAAATGAAGAACATCATGCTATTTGTTGTCTTGTCAGTCGGGTTCATCGCTGTAGGTTGCGATGACCAAGGCGACGACACTCGTGCATCATCGGGACATGAAAGCGGTTACCTTTCATCCCTCTCAAGAGGTGGTGATTCTGATTACGGAAGCACGCACGATCGACTACATCGCGTCGATGATCATTCGGATGACTCCGGCCTCTTGGGCCTATTGAACATCATCGGACCTGCTTTGATCGGCCCGGCTCTCTTGCTCGCCTTCGTTGTATTCGTTGTGTGGTTTGCCTATAGCCAATGCGTTAAGCCACTCATTGAGTGGTTCGAGGAACAACGAGGGGTCATCGATGAAACGCATTGGAACACGAAAGTTGCCAAGAGAGAACACGCAAGAACGCTCGCTCGATTGATCGAGGGGCGGGTAGTTGACCTCCTTTCGTCCGGGCACATTGACTTATTCAATCGTTCGTTCGGAAAGAAGGGCCTGGAATTGACAGACGTCGATCTAAGTAATTTGGATTTAACCGGCGTAAGTGCCCATTACGTGAATGCCTGGTCTGTTTCGGTGGCAGGATCAAAGATGGAAAAGGCAACTATGTATTGCTCATGGAAAAATGTTGATGCCAAAAACGCCAGCTTTCGGGGGTCGAAGATCAGCGGGTCATTCTCGGCATGCGATTTCGAGGGGTGTGATTTTACCGGTGCGGATCTGACGGATGCGTCATTTGAGTTCAGCTGTCGGTTGGTCGGGGTAAAGCTCGATGACGTGAAAATGGACGATCAAGAACTTGGCGATCTCATTACCGAGGTGGTCAGGCAGCAGGCCCAAGAAAGGAAAGCAAAGGCCGCGGGATAGATACTTCAAACTAGCGAATGGCGTCACGACAACGGTTGTGACGCCTTCCCAATAAAATCCGTGAATTTAGAAAATGGTTTCATGGATTTTACGGGAAATTTTTTGTGAAGAGTCCGAAAGGACGAAACGGGATAATTTCATTAATATATATTGTCATTCCGAGGGAGCGGTAGCGACGAGGAATCTCAACACTATAATGAAGCTACGAGATCCCTCACTGCGGTTCGGGATGACAAAAAAATTCGCGGGGACAGACCAAAAGAAAATATCTTTTGATCCGTCTCCGCGAACGTCACCTATTCCGGGTGCCGCGGTCGGAGAAGTTATGGAGGTTTTCATGGAATGCATGTTGTTTGACTGCGAAGGTGATCCGCGCGAAGAGCTCGACGTCGGTTTCGCTCTGCGAAAGGGCGAAGAAGACGACTCGCTCTACGAGCCGGCCATTCTCGACTTCATCATCGAAAAACCGGCTCGGAGCTGAATACACGCGTCGGAATAATTCCGACAAAAAGGGGAGCGTAAAAAACTCCCCTCGCAACTCTGGAACACGAGCACGGCTCTTGTTCCGGAGATGCGAAAAGCATTTTCAACCGGCGATTTTGTCGCCGGAAACCGAATCAAGGAGAGTTCATGAAATCCAGTATCGGTTTGATCCCAGTGATCGAAATTCGTCTTGACGGCAGTATTGTACATCGTACTATTGAGGCGCCGCCCGAGACCGTGCCGGTCAAAGATCCTTGGGAGAGTCGTCCCGATCTCGAGCTCATCGCGGCTGACGCGGAGTTCAGGTCGTCGTTCCGCGACCGCGTGCGACGCGCTCTTCGCAACAAGGGCAAAGCGATCTGCAAGCCGCCGCGCAAGCGCCCCAAGGCCAGGAACTGCAGTTGGTTCTGGATCTAATAAATCACGCCCGCCGCGAGCGCATCGCGGCACCGCATGACATCGCCTGTTAAGCCAGGAAAGACACCCCGGACCACCGGGATCAGGATAATCGAGTGGGTTCAATTCCCAACGATGTCACCAAACGAACCGGCTTTCCAAAAGGAGAGCCGGTGTTTCTTATCCATTGCATCTTGCCAAGGTGCGAATTTCGTGATAGCATCACCCCTGTGTTCCTTTAACTTATCTTGAGAACAACGAATCGAGGGAGAGAAGCAATGCCCCAGAGCAGAACGTTCAGCAGTACTAGAAGTTTGGGAAAAGACCCGCCCGTGCTCCATGGTATGAACGCATCCGAACTGTTCCAAGAGGAGGCGATCTGCGGCGATGAAGCCCTGAGGGAACAGGTACGAGCGCTGGACCGAGGCGTGAAACGCAGACGGCACCCCGGCGCCCCCTGGGGACGGCGCGTTGTCGGGAATATCCCGATAATTCCCATTCATGACGACCCGTCCGAACTCGTTCATCTCACCGGCGCCGATTCGCGTTTTGTCGAAGAACCGCCGGTCGATGACTGCGCGATTCCGGTCGACGAAGAACTGCTAACAGCCGTCGCCGACGCGATGGGCTAGTCCGTCGATCATCGCAATTTGCCGGTCTCCCGCTCGCGGGGAGGCCGGTTTTCTTTTGGCCGCTGCGGCGTCCTTGGCTCGATGCTAATATACGAATTGTACGAATATAACGAATGACGGTACGAATTCGTATCGGATTAGTCATATTCGTAGGGATTAGCATATTGGCATCGAGTCGCTGCCCGAAGGCAGCCCGCCAGAGATAACAATGACAGCAAACAAGAAATAGGATATAAATGAACCATATGATCGCATGGATCAAGGGCAATATGTTGCGTAAAGGCGAGAATTGGCTCGTTGTTGAAACGGCCGGTTTGGGTTATCGCGTTTTTGCCTCTCCAAGCATTGTGCTTTCCGCGAAGCTTGGCGAGCCGATAACGCTTTGGACGCACGAGCAGCAGCGCGAGGACGGCCGCGAGTTTTTTGGTTTTGCGACGGCTGACGAACTGGAATTCTTTTGGAAAATCATCACCGTTTCCGGCGTCGGTCCCAAGATGGGGCTCGGGATCGTCGGCGCGTCAAATATCAATGCCGTTAAGAAATGGATCGACCAAGGAAACATCGCCGCGCTTTCCGAGATCCATGGCGTTGGAAAAAAGACGGCGCAAAAGATCGTGCTCGAGTTGAAAGGCAAGCTGGCCGATGTCGACGCCGGCGGCGACGAAGCCGCGGATGCGCTCGTGGGGCTCGGCTATTCGCGCGAAGAAGCGCGGTCGGCCGTCATGGGAATAGAAGGCGCGACAGTGGAAGATCGGGTCAAGGCGGCGCTGAAGCGATTGGGAAGAAGATAATCGAACGACTAATGATGAACGACTAACGACTAATGACGGACGTATTCATCCTTCATCATTCATACTTAGTCGTTAAAATATTTTAGATGCTCCACGAAATAAATGACAAAACCGAATGGACGAAATTGCATGAAGCCCGCACGGTCCCGTCGGGTCATTTTTTGCAATCGTGGGAGTGGGGAGAATTTCAAATTTCTTTGGGACGAAAAGTTTTTCGGTTCGCCGACGACAAGTCCTTGGCGCAGGTCGTCGAGTTGTCTTTGCCGCTAGGGAAGAAATATTGGTTTTGCCCGAAAGGACCGATCTTTAACGGAAAGAACCAAGAACCAAGAACCAATTTCCAAGGTGTCATTGAAGAATTAAAAAATAAAGCCAAAGAGGCGAGGGTGGTGTTTTTGCGCATTGAGCCCCAGTCCGCTGTCATTGCGAGCGAGCCGAAGCGAGTGCGGCAATCCCATGACATTAATCCCAGAGCTACAAGTATTATCGATCTGTCAAAGAATGAAGATGATCTTTTGGCGGCCATGCATCAAAAAACGCGATATAACATTCGCGTTGCGGAAAAACATAATGTCATAACAACCAAGAACCAAGAACCAATTTCCAAGAAGTTTGATAACATATTCCGTCTCTTTGAAGAAACGGCCAAGCGCGACGGGTTTCGTTTGCACCCGCGCGGGTATTATGAAAAACAAATTAAAATGCCCGACGTTGAGGTTTATGGCGCTGAATATGAAGGCAAACTCCTTGCGGCAGCGATCGTGATATTTTCGGCGGGTACCGCAACCTATTTGCACGGCGCATCATCCAACGAGATGCGCAATGTGATGGCGCCATATGCCCTGCATTGGGCGATCATGAAACAGGCCAAAGAGCGAGGAATGAAACATTACGACTTGTGGGGAATTTCCGACGACCCCAAATCCGGCTGGGCCGGGATCACCCGTTTTAAGCGCGGCTTTGGCGGTGCCGATGTTTCCGCCCCCGGCACCCTTGATTTGCCCGTGAACAAGTTTTGGTATAGCGTTTACACGCTTGTCCGTCGCATGCGCCCGTAGTCCAATGGATAGGGCATAGGCCTCCGAAGCCTGGGATCCAAGTTCAATTCTTGGCGGGCGCAAGAAAAAACACCTCGCAAAAAATGCGAGGTGTTTTTTCTTTTCTATTTCCCACGTGCCATGAGCCACATGCTACGTGCCAAGATTGGTCGTGAGCGCGGCGGCGGAGTCCGCGAGCGAGCCGGCGGTGGCACTGTCGGTGGCGGTTAAGGTTGTTTCGCCCAAGAGCGGCAAGGCCTTGCCGGTATAAGCGGCCGGCGCCGTCACGTTCAAGGTAAAGTCGGCGGAGATCGATTTGAAAGAGGTGGGAAGGCGGTCGACGGTCCATGTTACGGAACGCGAAGCGTCGTCATAGGCAAGGTCGGGCACGTCGACATTTCCTTTTGCGGCGAAAGTGACATTGTCGGGCAATTGCGCCGTGACTTTTATTCCTTTGACCTCGTGAAGCGAGTTTGAGATCACCCAAACAACGCGGTAGGTCGAGGTTTGTCCGGCGGCGAGCGGCGTTGAATCCGGCGCCAAAGCCGAGGCGGCGCTCACGCGCGCGTCGCTCGAGATCAGTGTGCGCATGACGGGCGTGGAAACGGTCTTGCCGCTCTTTTTTCCGTCCAGGGTGCCGATCAGTCCGCGGGCGCTCAAGTCGACGTCATAGTTACGATCGGTCGTCGTGAACACCGTCGAAGTTGTTTTCAGATCGATGTCGATCGAACCCTTGGCGCCGGTGGCGACAGAGCCGAGTTCGGGGATCTCTTTCTTGGTCCAAGTGACGGTGTTGCCAACGCGCTTGCCGCCGCGAATGTCATTTAACGTGCTCCAATCGACGGGGCTTACACCGCTGACTGACGGCGTGCCGGAAGCGGTGAGCGAAATTTCCGCATCGGTGATCGTCTTGGTACTGTCGTTCTCGTAATCAACGGAAACGTGCATGGTTTCTCCCAAGCCGACAGTCGAGTCGGTATTTGATCCGTTTCTAATGAGCGTTAAGACCAGGTCGCCGGGCAGAACGTTAACGGTCACGGTTGCGGGAACAAATTCCATAAAGCCGCCGTCGGATCCGGTCGCGCCGATATCGGCTTTGACCGTTTGGTTGCCGGTCGTGTTGGTCGCAAAACTTCCAATGATCGTAAAGGTGACCGGTTTGCCGGACGCCGGCGCCGGCACGGTCCAAGTCCGTCCGCTTGTCGCGTCAAAGGCGGGCGTGGCCGTCTTTACGACGATAAGCTGATCGGGATCGAAATGAATTTTCAGGTCGGGGATGACGGCGTCCGGCGTCAGGTCATCGCGTCGCGAGATGGTGAGCGTGAACGTCTGCGCGTCGCCCGGTACGGCTTCGTCGGGTCCCAAAAAAGCGGCGGTAATAGGTCCGTCCATGATCCGCGACGACCAAACGGCGGGCTTTTCGAAATCGGCGTTGAAATTGGCCGGACGATAGGTGAGGGACGCCTGTATCGCCAACGGGGCGCCGACGGCGTCAAGGACGCGGCCTTTTACCGTCACCGCGCCGTCAGCGCCGGGAGCAACGGCGCCAATATTCCATGAAGGCGAACGCGTATTCGCGTCAGCGAGTGGCGGATCAGACGAAACGATCGTGATCGAAAGCGGCAAGTTCAGGGTGAGCGCGGCACGGGCGAGCGGCAGATCCTCGTTGTTCTTATAATGGATCGTCCAAGTTTCGACCTCGCCGGCGCGCGGTGCCTCGGGCCCGTCGATTGTAAGTGAAATATTGTTGCCGTAATGCGCCGTGCCGCCCCAGCGGATGATCCCGGCCCAAGTGATCCCGGACAAAGCAAAAAGACAAAGCACGGCGATGGCAAGTTTAGGCCAACGTCTTTGTTTTTTTACGCGGTCAAAGGTCTTGAGATTGACCGGCTCGCCATCCTCGTCGTTTCCGTAGATGGCCTTGAGCTCGCGGCCAATCTCGGTCTTGGTGGCGGCGCGTTTTTTCTTCAAAGGAATATTCTCCTCCATATTTGTCGGCGTACTAAAAGCTAAAACCTAAAAGCTAAAAGTTATTTTGAGATAATCGCTCCGATGACCTTGTCCGTATCAAGTGAGCTCGTGTACGACCAACCGTCGGTGCCGGCGATGCCTTCGGGCGAAGCGAACGATGGATACCAGCCGGTCGGCAATTTGAGCGTGGAATTTATTTCGGTGTTGGCGGCGCCGGACTGCTTGTTAATGACAAGTCCGAACGGCGCCGACGGGGCCGGGGTTGCGGTAATGCCAAGTCGTTGGGCGACTGAGATCGAGCTCGTCTCGACGGGGGAAATGGCAAACGGGAGGGTGTAGTCGAAAGAAACGGTTGAGCTCATGCCCGGGTCGGTCTGCGTCCAAACGCCAAAAACGGTGCGGCTGAATTCGTTATTCACAGCCGTGCCGCTGTTTGGATCGTGAAGAACCGCACCTTCGATTGACGCAAGCGTTTGGTCCGGCGCGCATCCTTCGGGCGGGGTGTCGAAGAATGACGGCGCAGGCGGACGGATGTCGCCGCTCGCTTTCACGAGTTTGCTTCCCTCCGGAACATAGATCCGCAAATACTCGACATTGCGCACGCCGGTGAATTGATCGCCTTTGTTTCCGGTGTGGGTGAGCGTCACACTGACATGGTCGGTCACGGTGCCGTCCTCGGCGACAACGCTCTCGTGTTTAACATCGGTCTTTATGACCGCGTCCGTTTTGGCGCCGGCGATGTTCGCGCGTACCAGTTCGAACGAATCAAAGGCCGCCGGGACGGGATCAAGCTGTCCGGTCCAGCCAAGGCGGTCAAAGGCCTGCTCTTCGTCATTATTCGAAAAGGCCATTTGAATGTCTTTTTCGCGCAGGGCTTTCATAAAGATCGACAAAGCGCCGATTGCTTGATCGCCGCTTGAGGACATGATCTTTTGAAGGACCAGCGGCATGAGGTCGGCGATGAATTGTTTGGGCTTGCCGCCCGCGCGCGCGGCCGGGCTCTCGACTATTTGTTGGGCCGTCTGGAGCACCGTTGTGCTGGTGGCAACCGTGCCGTAAGCCGGCATGTTGATGGGACCGACCGCATCAAGAAGTTCGGCTAAGACCGGCGCGTTTATTGCGATCACGCCGTCAACCGAAGGACCCGAACTTTGGTTGTAGAACCAGGTTAATTTTTTTGCGCTTGTCGGAAAATCAGGGAACCAATTGGCATCTTGGAATTCCCACTTAGCCCGCACGAGCCGCAGGGGGTCGGGAGAAAGGACGCTGGCCTTAAGCGACCCTTGAAGGTCGTATGAACCGCCGGCCGGAACCTCGACGGCGGTCACGGCGCCGCGGTCAACGTCGAGGAGCGCGAACGAGCCGATGAAGCCGCCGGTGGGGCGCAGCTCGGCGTTGTTCTGGAAGATGACCAGATAACGCCGCGCTTGGGTTTCGCCCAAAACATTGCGCAGCGCCGGCGCGACCCTGATAAAAGCGTTCACAAGATCGTTCATGGCCGCCACTTTTTCTTTGATCGAACCAAGGTCGACGTTCGCGCTTGAGGGAAGCGCGTCGGCACCGGCGAGTTCGGTCTGAGCCGAAGCCAAGAGCGGTTGCGCTTGCTGCGCCAGGTTTTGCGCTCGTTCGAGCTTGGAAGTGAGGTCGAGCGAAGGATCGTTAATAAAATCGAGGGAACGCGTGAGCAACGTGGCGGCGGAGGCGAGGTTCGCGCCCGCGTCCAATAGCGCTTTGCCCGAACGGAACATGCCGCCGGCGCCCGGCGCGTTGGCAAGGAGCGCATTGGCCACTTGGCCGAGGTTGTCGACGGATTGCCGCGCGGCCGTGATGGCGGTTTGCGCTTCCGCAAGCGACGAGGTGCCATTCAAGGCGCCGACGGCGGTGGCGCCCGCGTTCTCGGCTTGCGCTTTGGCCGTCTCAAGTGCGCGCCAGGCGTTCAAGCCCTGAAGCGGCAGGACAATGGCGAGAGAAGTGCCCGCGAAAGAAACCAGCGCGCGTCGCATGTTGAATTGGCGCGTGGCTCGTGGCGCGTGGCTCGTGGCTGGTTCGCTTGTTTGGAAATTGGTTTTTGGTTCTTGGTTTTTCGCGTCGATATTGGCGCGGAGATCTGGATCGATCTTGTCCGCGAACGCCAAACCCAAAGTGAGCGGCGCAACGACAAGTTTTCCGGCGCCGACAACGATCCCTTTCGCGCACGAGTAAAGGAATCGGCCAAAAGCGACCACCATAAGTTGGTCGAGCGAGCGAGCGGCGTTCGGCCGGCCGGAAATGGTGCGCAGAACGGTCGATCCCGCCCGGCCTTGTTCTTTGCTTTTTGTTTTCTTCTTAAAAGTTCCGCTTGGCCTACTCATGGTGATCGCGCGCAAGTCAACGAGGTGCGCCGAGGGGGCATTGGGCGCGGTTTTTATCATGAACGAATCGCGCGCTTTGATCTTGGGAATGAAGGGGGTGGTCGGGGCGACGAAAAAAACCGCCGGCTTCGCCGTTTTTGATGTCTTTCTAACTCGTGAAACTCGCGGCTTTGGAATAGCCGCGCCCTTCCTTGGCATAGAAAGCTATTCTAACACGTTTTTTGCGGGTCAAGTAGTGGAAAAGCGGGCGTATTCCCTCTCGACCAATTCGGAAATGTTTTTTTGAAATTTTTCGGTCGAAAAATTCTCGGCGTGGCGGCGGATCATGAGCGGGTCGAAGTTTTGCGGCTTAAAGTCGAGGAGGCGGTCGCCCAGGGTTTCCCAATTCTGTTCGTCGATGAGTTCGCCGGTTACCCCGGGAATGACCGTCTCTAATGCGCCGCCCGCGGCGAAGGCGATGACCGGCCGGCCGCTTGCCATGGCTTCGACCGCGGTGATGCCAAAGTCCTCCTCTTGAGGATTTATGAAAGCGATGCAGTCGCGATAGAGTTTGGACTTTTCTTTGTCCGAGACCGCACCGACAAATTCGACGCAGGGTTTGGCGCGGCCTCGCAGGTTGTCGAGCGCCGGCCCGGCGCCAAAGACCTTGAGCGGCAAACCAAGGCGCGAAAAAGCGTCAACGGCGATGTCGAACCTTTTGTAGTGGGTGGCACGGCCACCGATAAGGTAGTACGTTCCCGGCTTGTTGCTCACGCTAAATTTTTCCAGCTCGACCGGCGGGTAGATCACCTCCGAGTCGCGGCGGTAATATTTTTTAATGCGTTTTGCCACGGCGTTCGAGTTCGCAATAAAACCATCAACGCGATCGGCCGCGGCTTTGTCCCAAAGTCGGAGGCGGGGGAGGAGCGAGCGCACGACGGCTTTTACCACGGGACCGCGGCGGAGATCGGAAAGATACGAGTGCGTGTCGCTCCACAGATAGCGGGTCGGCGTGTGGCAGTAGCAGAGGTGAAGCGCGTGCTCAGGCGTGATGACGCCCTTGGCAAATCCCGACGATGAGGAAATAACAATGTCGTACCCCGAGAGGTCGAGGTTTTCAACGGCATGCGGCATGAGCGGCAAGAACCATTGATAGTGTTCGACAGCGCCGGGAATTTTCTGGAGCCAGCTCGTGCGAATATCTTTTTTTAGAAACACGGGGTTGGCGCGCTCCTCGTCATGGAACAGTACAAAGGTCGGCGCTTGAGGATACAAATTCTGCAGCGCCGCGAGCACCCGCTCCGCGCCCCCGTCCTGCACCAAATGGTCATGCACCAAAGCGATTTTCATGGCACTACCTTACTATTATTCATAACGCGCAACAAGTGGGTATTTGAAATGCCTTTATCAATTATCGTCATTGCGAGGAGTGAGTCGAAACGAACGACGCGGCAATCTCATAAATACAGCAACCATGGTGATATT
>CAIQCM010000131.1 GCA_903870305.1 uncultured bacterium | reverse complement strand
TTTGAACAACCTGCTTTATCCCCAGCGCCTTGGCCAGGCCTTTTACAAAGGCCGTTTTGCCGGCGCCAAGTTCGCCCGTTAGAGCCAGCGTCTCGCCGCCATGGAGCGTGCGCGCGACCGCAAGAGCGAACGAATTCATCTCTTTTATAGATTTTACTGTAAAATTTTTTTTCATAACAATTGACCTGAAACCTGCAACCTGACACCTGCAACCTAATCCACCAGTTCCCAATTGGGATCGGCCTTGATCTTTGAGGGCGAGATGATGTTGTGTGAGAGAAAGCGATAATATCCTGCGGCGGCGATCATGACGGCGGTATCGGGGGTGTATTTTTTCTGCGGCAAACGCAACGCCACGCCGGGCAGATCTTTTTTAACGCGCGCGGATAGCGCCGCGCGAAGCGCATCGTTGGCGATCACGCCTCCGCCGACGATCAACGTTTTGACTTTGAATTTTTTGGCGGCGCGGATCGTTTTCTCGACCAGCACCTCGACGATCGCGGCCTGGGTCGAAGCGGAGAGGTCGGAGGCAACCTTCGGGTCTTCGACGGCCAAATGTTTGTTTCTTATCGTATATAGAACTGCGGTCTTAAGTCCGGAAAAACTGAAATCGAAATTTTTTTCTGTAAGCATCGGCCGCGGCAGAACATAAGCGGCAACATCGCCTTTAAGCGCGGCGCGCGAAACAGCCGGCCCGCCGGGATACCCCAGACCCATCATCTGCGCCGTCTTATCAAAGCATTCGCCCGCGGCATCGTCCTTGGTGCGGCCGATGAGCCGATACGAGCCGTGACCTTTCATTAAGATAAGCTCGGTGTGTCCTCCCGAGACGATCAAGGCGAGCGCCGGGAACTTGATCGGCTTTGTTTCATTGATCGACGAAGAATACAAATGCCCTTCGATATGATTGACGCGCACAAGCGGCACGTCCCAAGCGAACGCCAGCGCTTTGGCCGTTTCCACGCCAACCATCAAAGACGAAAAAAGCCCCGGGCCGGCGGTAACCGCGATCGCGTCGATTTTTGGCTTCTTCGTCCACTTCCCAAGCAACGTCGAGACGAGCGGAATGATGGCGCTAACGTGTTCCCTCGCCGCCACCTCCGGGACAACGCCTCCCGTGACCGCGTGAATGTCGATCTGCGAGGCGACGAGCCCCTCAAGTTCGCGCACGCGCCCATTCTTGCCTTCAATCAAAGCCACCGCCGTTTCGTCGCACGATGTTTCAATACCAAGTATTCTCATATGGTTAAAAGTTAACAGTTAAACTCGAATTAATCAAAAAGAAAAAGGGCCGACGCGTCGCGCGCTGCCCCTTGTGGATGGATTGCGATCCAACCCTAGACGTCGGTTCGCCGCCCCTTGAGGATCGTGAATTGGGTCGGCTTGAACATGAACGGCCGCAGTTCGTTGAGGAATCCCGGATCCACCAGTTCAAACAAAATGAGCAGGGGGAGCAGATAGACCGCGAGCAGAAAGGTTAGAGATCCGATCTTATCGCGACTCTGCTTGCGGATCCCGTCCAGGTCTCCGACGACGATGCTGGCCAGGATCAAAACGGTCATCGCGATCAAGTATACGATCAATCCTTGAAGAAATATGGACATTCTTTTCTCCTTGCAAAGGTTCTGGATTAACGCGAAAAACAAAGATAATATAGCACAAAAATGGCTTTTCGTCAAGCGTTGAGCCGCTGGACTTAAAGCCGCGAACCGCTTACAATAAACAACTATTCAATAATCGAAATATCGTTATGCCCAAGAAGAAGGCCGCGCCAAAAACTGCAAATATTCCTTACCGCCTGCAGCATCAATACAAGATCTGCGTTTCCGGCGCCGCGGCCGGCGAAACGGTCGAGGCCGACAAGGACCTGTCTTACGAAGTGGGCCGCCAGATCGCGCTCCAGGGCGCGGTGCTCCTCACGGGAGCCACCACCGGTATCCCTTTCTACGCGGCCAAGGGCAATTACGAATGCGGCGGAATCGCGATCGGCCTTTCTCCGGCCTCGACGATCAAAGAACACGTGAACGCCTACAAGCTGCCGATCGCTTACCATGACGTCATCATCTATACCGGCTTCAACTACAGCGGACGCAATTTGCTCCTCACCCGCTCGGCGGACGCGGTCATCACGATCGGCGGACGCATGGGATCGTTGAACGAATTCACGATCGCCTTTGAGGATCAAAAAATCTTGGGCGTATTGCTCGGTTCCGGCGGCATCGCCGACGAGATCCCCCACCTCCTGCACACGGCGAAAAAAGAACTGAGCAGCAAAATGATCTACAGCACGGAACCGAAGGTGCTGGTGCAAAAGGTCATCGCCGCCATTCATGAAGAATACAGCAAGGCCGGATATTTCGACCTTAAGGAGATCCGCCGTCCGGGCGCGAACGGATAAGGGCATGGAACATGAAGCATGAAACATATATGAAATTATTTTTCGCCGCCGACCACGCGGGGTTCAAGCTCAAGGAGCGATTGAAAAAATACGCCGCTTCGCTTGGATACGAAACGATCGATGCCGGCGCGTTTGAATTTTCGCCCGACGACGACTACCCCGACTTTGTCGTACCGGCGGTCCGGGCGGCCGTTGCAACTCACGGGAAAGCCGTGGTCTTGGGCGGTTCCGGGCTCGGCGAATGCATTGCCGCGAACAAAGTCCAAGGCGCTCGCGCCGCCACCTGCTTTGATCTATATACCGCCAAAATGTCGCGGCTCGACAATGACGCTAATGTCCTCGCCATGGGCGGCCGCACGAGCGTTGCCAAAAATGGCGTGGCGGAAAAAATTTTAAAGACATGGCTCACGACGAAATTCTCCAACGCCGCCCGGCATAAGCGGCGCCTATCAAAGATCGCTAAATTGGAAAAATAGATCTTATGGCGCGAATAATCCCCGCCATCCTTGTTAACGACGAGAACGAATTCCGACGCCAGATCTCGCTCGCGGCCGCCTTCGCCAAACTCGTGCAGATCGACGTGTTGGACGGCACGCTTTTTCCCGAGCTATCATTTTCCGACGCCGGCGCGGTCATGGCCATGCATCTTTCAATGCAATTTGAGGCGCATTTGATGGTGAATTCGCCCGAGCAAAAAGTCAGGGACTGGATAAAAGCCGGCGCGAGCCGCATCATCATTCATGCCGAAGCAAAGGGAAACATTGGTCTGGCATTGGAGCGCATCCGGCATGCCGACCGGCTCGCCGGCGTAGCGATCGACCCCGAAAGCGACCTCTCAGTCCTCGAGGACCTCGCTCCTTTCATCGATCACGTTCAAATAATGGGCGTGCACCCGGGCGGCCAAGGTCGACCGTTCGATCAGGAAACCGCTTCGCGCGTCCGCGCCGTTAAAACCGCGCTCAAGCATTTGACCGTGGGGGTTGACGGCGGCGTCACCGACGCGGAGAACCGGGCGCGCGAGCTTGCCGCAAGCGGCGCCGACGATCTGGTTGTGGGTTCGGCCATTTGGCGATCCAAGGATCCATCTCGCGCTTATCGGGAGATTGCGGCGAATGCGCGGTTTTAAATCTCTAATATCTAATACCTAATATCTAATCCGAAAATCGAGATGCATTTTACATTGAACGGATTGGGGAAGATATATTATCTGCCACCAATTCTCGCTAGGAGATCGATGATCCGGTTGATCTTTTCCCCGCGAGTGAGGT
>CAIQCM010000130.1 GCA_903870305.1 uncultured bacterium | reverse complement strand
TCGTAATTTCAGATATTGTGGTCAAAACCGATAATGGCAAAATTATAATAAATAGCGCGAGAAGTATCGCCGGAACGATCGCGTTATGTCTGACACATGCTATCTTCATTTCTATTTGACCACTTTAAGAATTTTTTGCCAGACGTCGGCGGGGATGGCGCCGTCTATTTTGTAGCCGTTCACGAAAAAGGTCGGCGTGCCAATAACCCCCAGCGCCAGACCGGCCTTATGGTCGGATTCGATCGTGGCCTTTGTCTTCCCCGACTTTATGCAGGCGTCGTATTTTGCCGCATCAACGCCGGCGCCAAGCGCATAGCGGCGCAGGTCGTCGATGGAAAATGTTCCAGCATCGTTCTGGTTGGCATATAGCGCGTCGTTCATCGCCCAAAACTTCCCCTGCTCGCCGGCACAGGCGGCGGCTTCGGCGGCATCTTGCGCACCGGGGTGAAGGAGCGCGCCGCTCGAATCGTCAACGGTCGGAAAATTGCGCTCCTGGAACCAAACCCGATCGGGGTTCGATACAGCCAGCTCGCGAATGATCGAATTTTCTTCTTTGGAAAACGGGCAACCGAAATCAACAAACTCAACCACCCGAATGGGCGCTTTGTCGCTCCCGAGCGCCGGCGCGTTCTTTGACTCGGCATTCACCGCGTTTGTCGATGCCGGATTGGGCGTTTTGGCGCCGGCGGTCGAGAACTGGCCGTAATAATTCAAACTGTCGAGCGTGTCCACCGCCCCTTTATTAAGCAGCTTGATGTAACTCCATGACACGACAATGATAAAAGCAATAAAGAGAATGAGGCAGCCGCCCGCAATCGCGAGAACGATCTTTGGCCGTGTCATGCCTGGGCGCATGTGTGATAACATAGTGTAATAGTATATCATAAACCATGAACCACATCATCAAAACCAAAGCCGAGCGGCGGGAGGCGAAACATCGCCTCAAAATGGCCGTTTCCGGCCGCAACACCAAACGCTTGGCGCAAAATATCGCCCGACGAGCCAATCTTGACCCAAAGAGCCGACCATGATAACTTAATCATCTATGAATATCCGATTAATCCTCAACATCGCGCAAATCGTCGTTTCCATTCTGCTCATCGCCGCCGTTCTCATGCAGCAGCGCGGCACGGGGCTATCCGCCACCTTTGGCGGCGAAGGCAATATTTACCGCACCAAGCGCGGCATTGAAAAAGCCCTCTTTATTGTAACCATTGTCCTCTCTATCATCTTCTTCGCGATCGCCATCGCCAATATTTTAATAAAATAAAAGGTGGGTTTCTTTGCCAAGACCAAACAGCGCGCGAGTGCGTTCGGCGCCGCGCTAAAGACGCATCTTCACAACGACCGCTTGAAACGCGCCGATGTTCTTTTGGCGCATCGCATTGTCGCCCGCCGCCGAAGCCCCACCTTGCGGCAATGGCACCTGGTCGGGCGCGTGCTAACGCAAAGCGAGAAACGCATCATCAAAGTCGCGGGTTATGCCGTTCTGGCCGGATTGCTGCTGATCTCGCTTCGTTGGACGCTTATGCATGCCGCGCTCGCGCCGGCCTCCGGCGGCGAGTACCGCGAAGGGATCGTCGGATCGGTGCGCGCGGTAAACCCGATCTTGGCCGGCGGCAACGATGTTGACCAAGACATTGCTCACCTTGTCTACAGCGGCTTGTATCGGCGCGACGCCGATGCGCAGCTCGCTCTCGATCTGGCGCAATCGGTCGATATTTCATCCGATGGCAAAACCTATACCTTTATACTCAAGCCCGGCGTTAAATTTCACGACGGCCAAGCGGTGACCGCGAACGACGTGGTCTTCACGGTCAATACGATCATGGATCCGGCGTGGAAAAGCCCGCTCGCAAAAGGGCTCCAGGGTGTAACGGCGCTTGCGCGCGACCCGCAGACCGTCGTCATCTCTTCATCAGTTCCCAACGCCTATTTGCCATCACTTTTGACCTTTGGCATCTTGCCCGAGCATATTTGGAAAAATGTCGACCCAAAAACCGCGTCCTCCGGATCGTTCAATCTTAAGCCGGTCGGGAGCGGGCCGTTCGAATTCGAAAAATTCTCGCGCGATGGGAGCGGCAATATAACTTCTTACACCCTTCATTCGGCGCCCGGCTCCGGCGCCATGCTTGACCGTATCACTTTCAAATTCTACGGCGACTATGGTTCGGCCGCCGACGCGCTTTCCGGAAACATAGTCGACGGGCTTAATTTCGTGCCGCCAACGGAGCGCGACTCGATCGGCTCCGTTCCCAACATGGTCATGCACGCGAGCGCCCTCTCCCAGTACACGGCTCTTTTCTTAAACCAAAAGAATGACCCGGCGCTTGCCGACGTGTCAGTGCGCCAAGCATTGGCTTTCGGGATCGACCGCGATCGCATCATAAAAAACGCGCTTAACGGCTTAGGGGCGCTCCGCGACGCACCGATCGCGGACGACGCTCCCGGCGTTGTGCATTATCCTTATGACCCAAAGGCCGCCGCCGCGCTCCTCGACAAAGCCGGATATGTTATCGATCCGGAAACAAAGATCCGCACTAAAACTGAAACCCAAAAACCAGCTTCTAAAAACCAGCAACCAACAACCAAAACCAGCGAACTGACCGTTACCATCACGACCGTCGACACCGACGAAAATAAACGCGCCGCGGCGATCATCAAAGACAGTTGGACCGCGTTAGGAATTAAAACCGACATTATTACGGCTCCGGCCGCGAGCATCAACACAAGCGTCATTCGTCCGCGCGAATACGACGCCCTGCTCATGGGCGAGGTCTTGGCGCTGGATGCCGACCCTTACCCGTTTTGGCACTCTTCACAAACCGTAAGCGGACAGAACTTGGCGATGTATTCAAATCGTCTCGTTGACGAACTTTTGGAAAAAGCCCGCATCGCCGCCACAAAAGCCGATCGTGATGCGCTCCTCGACCAATTCCAGCAGATCATCACGACCGATGAACCGGCCATTTTCCTTTACCAACCGGATTACCTTTATCCGCAATCATCAAAGATCAGTGGCTACGACGTCCGCAGCGTCACCGCGCCCGCCGACCGCTTTGCCAATGTCACGATGTGGTACAGGAAACTTAAACTGATTTTTAAGTAATAACCAAACGCTAACAACTAAATTCCAAGGAAAGCTCCAAACGCTAAATAATTAAATTTCAAATAGACACACCCTGTTCGTTTCTTAAAACTTAGTTATTGGGCTTTGAAATTTTCCTTGAAATTTAGTTGTTAGCTATTGAACGTTCCCGCCTTGACGTAAAGCGGGAAATGAGGTATAATAATTGACTAAAGTGACTCAATTTTTCGTGCCGCGGGCGAGTGGTGAAATGGCATACACGCTAGCTTCAGGAGCTAGTGGCCGAAAGGCCGTGGAGGTTCAAGTCCTCTCTCGCCCATCAACCAGCTTTGCTGGTAAAAACCAAGAGCCAAGAACCAATTTCCAAAGACGGGCGGTGAATTTTCTTTGTGCTTAGCACAAAGATTGCTCACTGTTCATCTCTCTAACTTTTAAACGCGCATTATTTTGCGCGCGCGTCGGCGTTCTGCGCCGCACCCTAATCATTCACTTGAGAAACTGAACACGACTTATGGAAGAACAAAATAAATCATCGAGCTCAGCTCGACCAATGTCGAACTCGGCACGACCGCAGTCGAGCTCAGCTCGACCGATGCGCCGGCAGTTCGTCGGACGACCGCAGCCGAGCTTGTCGCGTGTGCCTTCGAGCCCGACTCGACCGATGCAAAACCCGGCCCGCGGACAACGCCCCCCGGCCCGTTTTAACGATCGGCGCAATGCGAATCAAGATCGACAGATCCAGCGACCGAACCAGAACCGCGTGCAGCGCCCGACCGCGCCCGCGATGATTCTGACGCGCAAAGAAACGGGCGTTCCCAAGCTCAAGGT
>CAIQCM010000129.1 GCA_903870305.1 uncultured bacterium | reverse complement strand
GTTAGTTGTTGATCACCGCTCCATCTTTAAAACCAACCAGCCAAGAAGAAGGAACGATATTAACCCATGACCAACTCCATCCCTTTTCCACAAAAACAAGCGGATGACTCACGTACTGTTTGACGTCGCCGATCAAGAAATATATTCGGTGGCTCGTTGCGGTTTTCGCCAGTTTGGGATAAGTGAAAATGACGCGCGCCGGACCGTCGGTCTTTGCGTCGGTGTAATTATAATCATGAATGGCATTCATGAGTCGAGCGTATTTATAACGATGCCCCGGACCATTAATGGTATCGCCCGTGTCGTTTGTGATGAACTCCCCCGTGGCCGCGTCGTAACCAATGATCACGAACATGTGATAGCCCGAGCCGCTTGCAAGAAACGGAATGTTCTTGTTGCCCAAAGTAAAACCGTTAAGCGGCACGATGACCGGCCGGCCGGCGTCTAGCTCGGCTTTGATATCCTCCACCGTCGGCGCGAGGACAATGCGGCCGTTAAAATCGGAATCGTCCGTGATAAGCTTTAACGTTCGCGCCGTATCGGTATTGGCGTCCGAGTTCCACAACTTGTGTTCGATGTTAAAAAGATTCTGCATGAACGCTTTGGCGTTCGCAATGCTGATCGTCTTTTGCCCGGAATAGTATGCTTGGAGCATGGTAATACTCGCCTCTTCGCAGGCATTCTTCCACGAACCGACCCACCGGCCGTCCGGCACTTCGCTGACATAAGGAACCGGCAATTTAACGATTGGCGCGGTTTGCGCCATCGCGAAATGAGCGGACGCGAAAAAGCCCGCAAACAAAACAATCGCAACGAGTGCTATTCTCTTCATATATATACAAGGTAGCACGGAACGATAAACCGCAACAGCTTTTTTAAAAAATTATTTTCCTACGGCAAGCGCGGCGCGGACGGCGGCGACCAATGCCAAATCGGCGCAACGCTGGTTCAAGAGCGCGGTAAAGGTTGTTTCTCCGATATTGCTTTCAACCAGCGACCGGCCTAAGGCGTTTTCGCTTTGCGTTTCATCGGCGCTGTTTTGCGGAGCGGGCGGAACGGTGAATTCGTGACACGATTCTTTTGTTTGCTCTATTTGTTTCCTGAACGCGTCCGCCGCAAGATTGATCGTTTTATTGGGCTCGAATAAATAGGTATCGCCGGTCTTGCCCGACGAGTCGGGGCCGGGGTGGCTCAATGTATATTCGATACTGCTCTTAAAACCCAAGTAATGAAACTTGACCGCATTTGCGAGCGAGGGACCGGTATCGCCAAAACTGGCGAGCGTCAGGTCGGCATTCGTGGCCATATCCGGCTCGGTGGGTGCCATGGCCATGATCTTTTGAAACGTCTCCAATCCCGTCTTCTTTAGACCGATACCGACCGCGTATCCGAGTTCGCCGTCTTGGGACATAGCCATCTTCTGCCCATAAATTGCAATTGCGAGCGCTTCCGCCTGCGCTTCCGAAATAACACCGCTCTTTGCTTTTCCAAGAGCATCGAGTTCTAAAATTCTTATCAAACTTCGAAGCGATGAGAAGCTCACTGACGGATCATTCGGGTCGACTATCAGTTCCGGCGATTGCGGGTCGCTGTAGGCGGGTATTTGAAATTTCGGCTTTGTCACGGCTGCGGCAAAAGCGGCGATCGGTTGGGCATTCTTTTCAATAATGTCATTGATATACGCCTGATCCCAAGCATCGTCGCCTGACAATTGTTTAACGGTATTCGTTTTTGAGTTAACGCTCGATTCTTCGGTCACCGCTTTTAGCGCGGCCGGATCCAGATATGCATTGTCTTCGGCGGCAACATTTATCACCGGAAGGATCAGGTCGGAATCGTTCACCGCCGCGTCATCGTGCCCCGCTTTTGCGGATCCGGCGACAATATTCGCCGCCGTCCCCGCCGGACGGTTCGCTTTAAAAATAAATAAGTAAGCGGCGCCGGCGGCTCCAACCAAAACAACAACCGACGCGATAACGATCACTAACTTCCATTTTATGCGAGGTCCCAATTTTGGCTTTTCCGGTGGAGTCGAAGATAAGCCGAACGCCGCGTCAATGTCGGCGTCGGCCCAGCCGATGGTTTTAAGCTCGGCGCGCAGCGCTTCGGCCGTATTTCCGGCGGCTAAGCCGGAACTGATATAGGAAATTAATTCACCGGGAGGGTTGGTCACAAAAACTTCTCAAATTCTTTGAATTCAACTTTTGCAAGTTCAAGCACCCCATTGAGTGTTCCGCGCGCGAGTTCGCGATGCAAGGGTACAATGGTTATTACGGTCCCGTTTTCAAAAATCTTTTTTAGTTTTGCATGGCTTCCTTTTTGCGAAACGAAAACAAAACCGAATTGCTTTACGAGTATCTTCATCGCTTCTTCGCCCGAAACCGTCTTAGGCATATTCAACTTCAAGACTGGTTACAATAGGGGCATGGTCATATTTTTTATTGATCGGGGCGCTTTCGCCTTCAAGATATAATTCAACCGCCTCTTTTAAATTATTCTCGGATTCTTCGACGGTATCCCCCTGACTCACCACGCCCAACTCAAGCGCCCGAGCAATATAGAGCGCTTCCTCCTTAGTGATAACGGTGGTAAAACGATATTTCATAAAGCTGTATTATTACCGTCATGTTATATCTATTTGACGCTTTGGTCAATGGATCCTGTACGCGCGACGAAGCGGCCGATGCAATTATCGCAGCGTCCAGCCGCCATCCACCACAATGACTTGGCCGGTGATGTAGTCGGACTTATCCGAAACAAGGAAAGCGACGGCGTTCGCGATGTCGGCGGGTTCGCCCATGCGGGCAAGCGGAATGAGCGCCACCGTTTGTTTGGTCTGCTCGTCGCCGCCGCCACTTGCGCCGGGCGTGTTGATGGCGCCCGGGGCCACCGCGTTCACCGTGATCTTGCGCGGCGCCAATTCCAATGCGAGCGCGCGCGTGAAAGCATTGATGCCGCCTTTCGACGCGCAATAATGCGTCAACCCCTCGAAGCCGATGAGCGAAGCGACGGAAGAAACGCTCACGATCCGTCCGCCCGGCGGCAAAACTTTCGCCGCTTCGTGCGAGCACAAGAAAACGCTTTTCAAATTTACGGTCATTACTTTATCCCAATCCGCCTCGGTCATTTTGTCGAACGGAACAAAAGGATAAACGCCGGCATTGTTCACGAGCGCATCAAGTTTGCCGAACTTGGCGACGGTTTGTTTGAACAGTCCTTCAACCGCGGCGGCGCTTGAAACGTCGCAGACAATGCCGACCGACTCGACGCCGAGCGCTTGCAGTTCTTTTGCCGCGGCATCGCATTCATCTTGCTTCATGTCCGCCACAACGATGTTGAATCCGTCTTTGGCCAAGGCAATGGCAATGCCTTTGCCTATCCCCTTTGCCGCGCCGGTCACGATCACGGTTTTATTTTTTGTCGCCATATTGAAAAATATGAATTTATTATCGTTTGTAATTATATCCCCGTTCACACCGCATGGGAAGCGATAATAAAAAAGAGCGGCCGTAACGGACCGCTCTCGAGCGAGTGACTGAAACGCCGACTCAAACCACGTCAGCCGGCTCGGCCGTCGCTTGCACGCCTGAGGACCGAAGGTACAGGCCAATCTCGGCGGCCAACCGTTTGATCTCGAATATGACCGCCAGATGGTACTTCTTTTTGTCGCCACCGGCCGATGCGTACGCGCGCTTGTAGAGCGACGCGGCCGACGCCTTGATCTCTTCGGTAATATCGCGGCCGACTTTTTGAGCAGATTGACGCCGGCACTTGTGAGAGAAGGTCCGCACGAATCTCAACGTTGCGGCAAGGTCGACAGTGTTAATTTCCGTTTTGGCGTGTTCCTCGGCCGCGTCCAAACCCGCAAGGATCGTTTCCATTGCGTACAAGGTCACATTCAATTCCGGCGAAATGAACGCGCCCGGCGCTTTAACCTTCAACTTTTCGAGAGCATCCTTTATGCTTTGACGATTTTTAGCTCCCAGAGAACTGCACACATCGTCGGAAAACGAACCGAGAAGCATGTCCAGGGCGACCATTTTCGCCAACGCCATGATGTAGGGATCGTCGATCGCGGCGAAGATCTCGAACAATTCCGTCTCCGATTCCGCTTCCGGTTCGTCCGTCGGACCGCGCCGTTCCGCATGTTTCGATTTTGGCGCGGCGCTCTCAAGGTAACCGGCAAGTGTATCAAGAATGCCGGTCACAAATCCTTCACCATCCCGCGACGAGGATTTGATGTTACGAAGCGCCGCGACCACATTTTCTTTCGCGATCGAGCATTGATCCACGCTAAGCGTCGCAAAGATATTTTGCTCGAACTGTTTCAACAACAAGACCATTTCCAAGAATGCGAGAGCGGTTGGCGACTCGAAGGCGATCGGATTATTTGTATTCATCGTTATTCCTCTTTCTTTCAAAGTACAAAAAACCTGCTTTGGGTTTAACACCAAACGCTCGCCGCGTCAATACCGCGAACCGATGACAAATTCATTTAAAAAAACGAAGGAGCTATGCCCCTTCGTTCGTTGCGCGCGTGACGTTTTCACATTCTTGCTACACCGACCCGGGAGCGGTTCTCGAAGTGGTTCGAGTACTGCGACCGACGCGCGCAGATCGGCTACGCGCCTGCCGCCGCGCTGCCAAACGACGCCGTAACTCGGCATCGAACACGGCAAGCGCAGGGGCAAGGTCGTCGTTATCCGAGTAGACCCTCTCATCGATCGTGCTCCCGCAGATGCGCACCAAGATATGCTGCGGGTGGGAGTTGGATTTCGATCCGGGCGGATACGGCCCGTAAACGATCAATGCTTTGGTACTTCCTACTTTCTTGGCCATGTTCTCTCCTTATGTTTGGGACCAGAGGTTTTATACTCCATTAGAAAGCCAATGTCAACCGTCTGTACCAAGGACTTTAATAAGGGGCCATGCCGAGGTTATTCTTATTTAAATTTATCGAAATCCGTAACCGCGCGGAAAAAGCGGGCTGGTGCCGTCGGCGCCTTTTCCGTCAAAACTGAACGGCAATTGTTTAATCGACCGCGGCCAAGGTAAGGGCAGGGTGCCGGTAAATTTCGTCGCGCCGAAAAGTGCATCGCTAACACCTTCGCCCTCGCTCCCGGGAAGCCACGCCGCCACAACCGCGTCCCACTTTGGCAATTCGTCGGTAATGATAAGCGGCCGGCCGGTGACAAGAACCACCACAACTTGCTTGCAGGTTTTTTTAAGATTAGCGATCGCGGCAAGGTCGGCATTGTCGAGACGGGGCTCGGCGTTATCGCCCCACCCTTCGGCATAGGGCTTTTCGCCGACCACGGCAATCCCGATATCGGCAAGGTCGCTTTTTGGAAAGTTCCCGTTAATGTCATATTCCACCCGCGTCTCCTTGCTCACCATGTTACGAATGCCGGAAAGAATGGAGGTCGTGCCGGGTATCCAATTACCATCGATCCCCTGCCACTCGACCGTCCAAGCGCCGGCTTGGCGGCCAAAATTATCCGCCGCGCTGCCGGCCACGCGAATATGATTCACGTTTTTTTGAATCGGCAAAAGATCATCTGTATTTTTAAGCAGCACCAGCGACTCTTGAACCGCCTTTCTTGCCAATTCGCGATGCGCCGCCGAGCCGATCGTTTCAATGCCCGGCGCCGATCCTGGCGGCTCATCAAAAAGTCCCATGGCAAATTTTGCCCGAAGAATGCGCCGCACCGCATCGTCAATCCTTGATTCTTTAATATCATTGCTTGCAACCGCGCTTCGCATCTGCGCAACAAAGGACTTGTAATCGTACGGCAGCATGACCATATCCATGCCGGCGTTCACCGAGGCGATGAGCGATGCGTAATTGTTCGCGGAAAATTCATAGACCCCGTACCAATCGGAAACCACAAAACCCTTAAACCCCAATTCGTTTTTAAGAACATCGGTCAGCAAATATTTATCGGCGGAAATATTAACACTACCCCAATAACCCAGCCCGGCCATGACGGACATTGCGCCGGCGTTTACGGCAGCGCGGAAGGGACCCAAATATTCATTGCGCAAGGCCTGTTCGCTATCGGGCACAACCCCCTGATCAAGATGAAAATCCTTATTCATTGATGTGCCCCAAGTCATACTGCCGACGCCAATATAATGTTTGGCCGTGGCAAGAACATTAATTCGTCCGCCCGGAACCGACTGATCCTGAAGGCCGGTAATATAAGCGGCGCCAAGCGAACCGGCGCGCTCGGTGTCGTCGGAAAATTCTTCATAAACGCGACCCCAGCGAATGTCAGCGGGGAGATCCAAGGCCGGCGAAAAATTCCAGCGAATGCCCATGGCGGCTGATTCTTCGGCGGTCGCGCGTGCAACTTGTTCGGTTAGCGCCGGATCATTTGCCGCGCCAAGACCGATTGCGTGCGGAAAGATCGTTGCCCCCGGCACATTGCCGTTCCCGTGATTGGCGTCAGCGCCATAAAGGACGGGGATACCAAGTCGCGATCTTTTCGCCGCGTCAGAATAACTTGCAACCATTTGTTTCCAGCCCTGCGGCGTATTGTCGTCCGGTTTTCCGCCTGCGCCGCTTAAGACGCCCCCAAGGCCATAAGTTGCAACATCGGCAATATTTTTAATGCTATTTTTTTCCACCAGCGCCATTTGCCCGATCTTTTCATCAAGCGTCATCGTGGCGAGCAGGTCGTCAATTCGCTTCTCGGCTTGCAGCGAAGGATCGCGGTATGGCGCATTAGCTGGCGGCGGAGGCAAAACCGACGCGACTCGTTCGAATAATAACGATCGTATAAAAAATACCAGCCCAATGATAACAATGGCCGCCAAAGCCGAAAACACGATCTTCATCCTCCATTTACCCGATCTTCCACGATTTCGTCCGAACGCCGGTTTAAAATTAAACATGTCTACAGTATATCAGGTTTCCCAAACAAAAAAGCCCGACGGTTGCCGGGCTTGAAGAACGAAGACATCCCCGAAGGTCTACTTAAATGTCCACTTGGCACCAAACTCGAGTCGAGGGCCTTTGAAGGCGTCTCCAAAAGCACGAGAAATGACGTCCCCCGAATCGTTGAGCGCGTTATTAGGCACGTCTGTAAGGGATCTCATGTCCAATGTCGGATTGGCGTTCTCAACGCTTGATTTTCCGGCATCTTTGCTCGCAATGGCAACATCTACCGGATTGGGGATGAACCACGCTATTTGCGCGCCGACCGTAATTCCTTCCCAAACACGAACGTCGACGCTAAACGGCAAAACCATATCAACCGACCGCTTGAGCCAACATGACGTGAATGCGTTTTTGGGGTCCTGATAGACCATCAACCCGAAACCCAACGGACTGATGCGGACGCGCCCGCTGTGGATCACCATGCTCCAAGCGACTCCTCCGCCCGTACCGACGTAATAAAACCCCGAAAAGCCGCCCAAATTTCCCTGGATCTTGAGGGCCGCGACCGAACCGCCCGCCGTCTTAAAAGACAGGCCAAGTCCGACGGCCGCAAACTTGTAGCTGCCGTCTTCTTCAATAACGCTTTCAAGAGCGCTAAAACGATCTTCAAGCGACGCCACCATCATCTTTTGAACGGCAAGATCCGCTTTCAGCAGAAGGTTGCTGCGCGAAAGGACCATTACCCGATCGTCCAGTTCCTTGAACTGTTTCGAGCTGACTGACGGTTCGGGCGCTACGGCAGGCGGCGCAGCCGGTGCGACCGGTTGCAGATCGGAAGATGTCGCATCGGATGTCGCATCGCTTGATGGCAGCAGATCAGCCGCCCCCGCATCAATTGGGTTGGACGCTTTCAACTCTTCGGCTGACGCTGCGGACGAAAAGGAAAACGTGAGGCAGAGAGCGGCCGCAATTATCAGTGAACGCATTTTTACACACCTTTTCTGTTAACATTGGCGATGATTCGCCAATGAAACGAAAAAATAGCATGATCAAACGCCGTTGTCAATCCGTTAACGGACGACCCTGTAACCAAAAAGGCCGTCGTGGGTCGGCCTTCTTTGATATATATTCATTCCGTAACTTTTGGATTATTTTTTGCCCAGTTCAAAAGCCATTTTTTCTGAGCGCTGTCGACGCCGCCCATGTACAGTTTTGATTCGGCGATCGCTTGCGGCATGGTCCAGCCGTCGATTGAATAACGGTATAAGGCGATCAATGTTCCGGTGCGGCCGTAACCGCCGCGGCAATGCACCTCCACCGGCTGGTTGGCCGGATCAGTTGCGAATTTTAGAAATTGCTGGGCTTGTTTTTCGGTCGGTACGGCTCCGTCGCGGATGGGTAGCGCCAAATAATTAAAACCCAGCGCTTTGAAGCCGGAAAGTTTTCGGTCATCCCCCACCTCTTTATATTCGCCGTCGATCCGCAGATCGACGACGCTTTTCCAGCCGTTCTTTTTTAGCCAGCTGAATTCCGACATAAGCGGCTGGCCGGAGCGAGAAATTTTTCCGCCATCAATGACAGCGAACGACCAGAAACCGTAGGCCTTGGGCGCGCCCGTCGGCAGGTTGACCCGCGGTCCGACGAATGCCGGTATACTTGAACCGGCTATCGCCGACGAGCGCGATGCCAGAACCGCCGACGCGGCCATGGCGAGCGCGATGATGATGTTTTTATAATTTATTTTCATTGATCAAGACAGCTACTCGACGGCCACGGCCCGTTGGTCGAGCCGCTGCCAATTCTTTAAAAAATCCGCGACCGGTAATCTTATTTCGCCGTAAATAGGGTCAAGCAGGATCATGAGTTGCGGGTCGTTCGACTGACCCGTGAAACCGATAAGCGTCCGGGCGTGTTCGTCCATCTTTGCATTAATGGTCTGACCGCTTGGGGTTTTCCAAGAAATATCTTTTCCGTTTCCGATCACACCCCACACAACGACCGCATTTCCGTTCCCAAGTTCTGCAATGAGGTCGTTCACCGTTGCATTGGTCATGATCTTTGCCGTCCGGTATTTTGTTGCCAAGTCATAGATCGGTTGGTCATAAACGCCGTAACCGGTGTTCGGCATCATGCCGTTAATGTTTCCGACAAATCCCAAATTGGGATCACCCCAAATATTCCCGCGCTGCCTTGGAGCCGGATCGGAAACGGGCAACTGCGCGATCAGCTCATTTTCCGTAACCTTAACGCCTTTGTAGTTAAGCGCCATGAGAAGCGAAGCGACCTCGCAAGAGAGCGCATGTTGTTGGCGATGATAAGACACATTCAATCTTACCGCCGGTTTGATCGGGATAATGATGCGCTCGACCTCATAGTAGATTTTTTTCACCACATTCTCTTCACCCTTGGGATCGTCCAATTTTAATTCATATATCACCGCCGAACCGATCGACAGCAAAATGATCGCCAAAAACAGCCACGGGAACAAGTGCCTAATACTCTTGTTGGACATGAAAAAGATTTAAAGCTTTATTTTTTTGAACGCCCAGGTTCCGGCGGTTACCATGGCGGCGGTAAAGACGATCAGCACCGTCATGTCCATGAGTAGTCCGTAGCTGGTTATTCCCAAGATAACCAACCGCAACGCGTCGACGGAATATGAGACCGGATTTATAGCCACGATCGTTTTTAACCACATCGGCAATTTGGTCACCGGGAAGAGCGCCCCGCTCAAGAAAAAAAGCGGGAAAATGACAAAGCTTGAAATAAGTCCAAACCCCTCCGGGCTTTCCATGACCGAGCCGATCGCCAAACCCAAACTGGTTACGGCAATGAGCAATAAAGTTACAATGACGAGGGTGAGAACGATCGAGAGCAAATTAAAATGAACGCCGAAGAAGATCGCTCCCAAGATCATCAAAATGATTATCTGCAGCAAGCCGTCGGTGGATCCCCCCAGCGCCTTGCCGAAGAACATCGTGCTCTTGTTGAGCGGGGCGACCAGAACCTCCTTTAAAAAGTCGATGCGTTTGTCGAGAATGATGTACAAGCCGAAAAACAGCGAGCCGAACAAGACGGTCATCACCAAGATCCCGGGAAACAAGAACTGCTGATAATTGGCGCCTGAAACCGCGCCGGGCTCGATGATCGACCCCAAGCCGGTTCCAAAAATGACCAGCCACAAAAGCGGCTGGATGATCGAGCCGACGAGTCGCGACGGCTCGCGCATGAATACCAATAGTTCGCGATACCAAATGGCGTATAAGCCCCTCAATTCCGCCGCCAATTTAAACTTAGGCATATTTCTAAAGGATATTTTAGCGTTTCTCCGCATGCATCGACCTCGTCATCCAACCGCCTTCGCCTTCGTCCGATCTTTCTCTTATTTGTTTGCCGGTCAATTTTATGAAGACGTCGTTTAACGTCGGCGAATGAAGTTCAACGTCTTCCGCTTCGCCGACATGCTCCAAAATTTTCTGCAAATGCGCGCCGGCGTCGTTCACGGTCAAGTTTAGGAGACCGTCTTTGTATTGAACATGTTTCACGCAATCCATTTTCTCCAGCTCCGTCAATTCGGGATTTTTTGTTTTAACGGTCACGAGGTCCCCGCCAAGGCCTTTTTTGAAATTAAGCGGCGTGTCGAGCGCGACCACCTTGCCATGATCGATGATCGCGATCCGATCACAAAGCATATCCGCCTCTTCCATGTAATGCGTCGTTAAAATGATCGTGATCTTGTTCTCGGTCGATAATTTTTTTATGTAGGCCCAAAGATTTTCTCTGGTCTGCGGGTCCAGTCCCAAGGTCGGCTCATCGAGGAATAATATTTTCGGGCTGTGCAAAAAGCCGCGCGCGAGTTCTAGCCGACGGCGCATGCCGCCGGAATATTTCCTCATTCTGATATTCTGTTTATCGGTTAAGTCGACCAAAGCCAGACCTTCGTCAATCTTTTTGTCGATCTCACTGTCTTTAACGCCATACATCAAGGCGTGCAAATAAAGATTTTCCCGCCCCGTTAAAAGATCATCCGAGCTTGGGTCCTGAAAAACAAATCCAATGCTGCGCCGCACCTGCGTCGGATGCTTGGCAACATCATATCCGCTCACCACGGCGTTGCCGCTTGTGGGCGGCAAAAGCGTGGCGAGGATGGAAAGCGTCGTCGTTTTCCCCGCACCGTTCGGTCCTAAGAGCCCAAATATCTCCCCCTCGTTTATCTCTAACGAAACGTTATCGACGGCCGTAAAGTCATCGAATTTCTTGGTCAAATTTTTTATTTCGATCAAGGGCATATCTTTGTAACGCTTATGTATCTACTCTATCAGAGAAACCCCCGCAATCAAATGACAGATGGCGCATAACATCCTTTAAGAGTATGCTTAATGCAGATTAATCCTCACTAAGATCTATAAAAATATGGATTCTTCTAATTCACCGAGCACCAAGCCCCTCTACCGCGGCACGCAGATCGTCTGGTATATCCTAGGCATCATTGAGGTATTATTGGCGTTCCGCTTTGTCCTGAAGATACTGGGCGCCAACCCGGTCGCCGGTTTCACCGCTTTTATTTACGGAGTGACCTATATTTTCGCCGCGCCCTTCACCTACGTCTTCCATGTTTCGCAGGTAGAAGGCAGCATCTTTGAATGGACGACGCTCTTGGCCATGTTCGTCTATTGGGCGCTCGCCATCGGCATCATTAAATTGCTCTTGATCGGCAAAACGGTCTCCACGCCCGAAGCCGCGGTCAAATTAAACGATCAAGATAAAAAGTAAAAACTATACACGAGACAAAAAATCCAACCTTGATGGGTTGGATTTTTTGGTGGGGCATCTGGGAGGCGGTCGAGCCCAGCTGGCTGATGTAATTTATTTTCGACCAAGGCGGGCGGCGTAGGCGAAAGGGAAAAAATATCGCGCCACGGATTCGGGCGATGAACCATAAGTATGGCCACCAAAAAAAGTATCATTTACTACCTCGCGAACACGCGCGAGTTCGTGCCGACGGTTATTTTTCCAACGCGGATCGGCGATGGTCAAGTCGAGAAGCTCGATCGATCGTTCAAGCGCCTTCGCGCGATGTTCAATATCGCCTTTTCCTCCCCATTTGATCGCGCGCTCGATCTCG
>CAIQCM010000128.1 GCA_903870305.1 uncultured bacterium | reverse complement strand
GTCATTCCTACCCTCTACGTCGGTCAATTTGTCGCTCACCAGTCAGAACATTTCGACTGGCGTCAATACTTTGATCGTTAGCAGCGCGAACGGATTCGGGACGTCGGGGGACGTTAACAGCGTCGGCGCATCCACGTCAAACCTCATGGCGCTTACGCGGCTCGTTGCGGAAGGGTCGAAAGCAAAGGTCGTCTTCAAGGATTTTTTTCGCCAAGACCTGCGCCGCGCCGACATTGTTTATCTTTTTCTCACCCCGACCGCCATGCCCAAGGTTGAGAAAAAATTAAAAGCCGAACTTAAGAAAGGCAGTCGGGTTATTTCCTACGCTTTTTCCATTCCCGGTCTGGCGCTCAGCGCCGTCGACAAGCGACCGGATCGCCAAACCGTTTATTCATACATTATCTGACGCACATGCCCATTTTCATCACCTACTTCACGCACGCTATTACGACCGATAATGAAAAAAAGATCGCCTCGGGTTGGGCGAACGCCCCGCTTTCAAAGACGGGGGAGGCGCAATCCGCCGAGCTCAAGCAAAAGATCAAGGACAAAAAATTTGAAGTTGTTTTTTGCTCGGACATAAAGCAGGCCGCAGAAACCGCGAAGCTGTGTTTTGCCGATCATGCGGCGGTCATTGAGGACAAGCGCCTGCGCGAATGCAATTACGGAAAATTCAGCGGTCAAAGCGAGGAAGTCGTGGAGCCCATGCAGATGCAATACATTAAAGAAAGATTCCCCGAGGGCGAGTGCTATGAAGATGTTAAAGATCGGATCATCGATTTTTTGAAGTTCATTAAAGAGAATCATGATGGCGCTAACATTGCCATCGTCTCTCACCAAGCGCCCCAGCTGGCGCTCGAGGTCTTGGTCAAAGGGAAAACATGGGAAAAGGCCTTTGCCGACGATTGGCGAAAGCAAAAAGCGTGGCAGCCCGGCTGGGACTATTTCCTCGAATAAGGTATCATTGGGGAGTATGGACAAACTAACGAGCATATTGGGCCTCAAGAAAAAAGGACTGAAGGTTCTTTTTGTGTCTTCGGAAGAAGCGCCTTTCGCCAAAGTCGGCGGCCTGGGCGAGGTCGTGTTCTCTCTGCCGCGCGCACTTAAACGTTTGGGGCACGACGCCAGGGTGATGATCCCGCTTTACGGGAACATTGATCGGGAGAAATTCAAACTCGCCTACGTCCACAAGAACCTCAGCGTCCCGACCGCTCCCGACGGCGGCGCGAATGTCGTCTGCAACGTCCGTAAATACGAATCAAAGGGATCGGACAAGGAGCCGGTGACCACGTATTTTTTGGAGAACCAAGAATATTACGAAATGCGCTCGAACGTCTACGGTTACACCGACGACCGCATTCGCTTCGCCCTGCTTTCGCGCGGCTGTTTGGAATTTTTAAGCATCTGGAAGGGTTGGATCCCGGACATTATTGTTTGCGCCGATTGGATGACCGGATATCTTCCCAATTATCTTCAAACCGAATATAAAGGCGACAAGGCGCTCGCGAACGTCACGACCGTTTTCTCGATCCATAATTTGGCCATCCAAGGAACGGACAAGCCCCAGCGCTTTACGCCTGAGATGGCGCGCGACGACGGCTATGGTCCGCTCCCAGGCCTCTTTGACGCCAGGATGAACGACATAAATCCGATGCGCCGCGGGATCATCCATGCCGATATCGTCAACACCGTTTCGCCGACCTATGCTCGTGAGATCACCACCGAAGAATACGGCGAAGGGCTGGAGGAACTTTTGCGCGAAAAACACGATGATCTTTTCGGCATCTTGAACGGCATCGATTACAAAACGAACAACCCGGCGACCGATCCCCTCTTGGCGGCCAAATTCTCCTCGCTTAATTTTGACGCGCGAAAGGCCAACAAGGCGGCGCTTCAAAAACGTCTGGGCCTGCCGCAAGACAAGAACGTTTTCATGATGGGCATCGCTTCCAGGATCTCGAGGCAAAAGGGGTTTGTTCTGCTCCAGCCGACGATCGAGACATTTTTTGCGGACGACCGGATCCCAACTCGTCGCGGTCGGGACCGGCGACACCGACCTCATGGACTTTTTCTTGGATCTGCAAAAAAAGCTGCCTACCCAGGTGGCGTCGATCATGCAATACGACAACAACCTGCCGCATCTCATCTTTGCCGGCTGCGACGTTCTGCTCATTCCGTCAAAATACGAACCGTCGGGGTTGACCCAGATGGAAGCCATGCGTTACGGAACCGTGCCCGTGGCGCGCAGGACCGGCGGGCTCGCCGACACTATCGAGGATGGCCGCCCCGGCGACAGCCGCACCACCGGGTTCCTTTTCGACAACATGGATCCGCTCGAACTCTTGATCGCGATGACGCGCGCTTTTTCCGGATGGCGCCACCGCGCCGAATGGAAGAACCTGAGAAAGCGCGTGATGGAAAAGGATTTTTCATGGGATCGCTCGGCGCGCGAATATGCCGCCCTTTTCAAAAAGGCGATCGCTCGGCGCGAGAAAAAAGAAAAGGATATTAAGAAAGGCAAAAAAAGAGTATAATAATAAACATGGATCAACTCGATAAAAAATGGCTGATCAGCGCTTATCCGCACTACGAACGCGGACCGCTTTGGTATGTATTGACCGGACTAATCGCCGGCGCCCTTATCATCACCGCCTTTGTCACTTATAACTTCCTTTTGGCTGTCTTGGTCGTTATGGTTGGCGCGGTCATGGTCATTCAAGGCGGCGTGCGCCCGCCAGTAATCGAGGTCGAGATAACGCCGATCGGGATCCGCCGCGGCTCGCATTTTTTCGCCTTTTCGTCGATCGACCGCTTTTGGATCGTCTACGATCCGCCCGTCAAAAGTTTGCATTTCGTCGTACCGCGCTCCCTTTTCCCGGCCATTCATATCCCCATCGACGACCAAGACCCGGTCGAGCTCCGCGCCACCCTAAAAAAATTCCTTCGCGAAGACCTTGAACGCGACTCCGAACCGGCTCTCGACACCCTCGCAAGGTTGTTGAAGATCTAAGATCGCGACGAAAATCGAACATAAAAATCCCGAGGTTGAACCTCGGGATTTTTGGTACAAATCTAAATTAAAATAATTACCTTAAACTCAATCTTAAATCCAATAAAACAACTACTAACCAAACTTAACCAGAACTAAACCAAG
>CAIQCM010000127.1 GCA_903870305.1 uncultured bacterium | reverse complement strand
GATCCTTTTGCTTTATCGAGCCGGTCCGCATTATGACGATTGGACCTTTTCCAAAGGCCACATGGAGCCGGGTGAGTCGCGCGAAGACACCGCGCGCCGCGAAGTTATGGAAGAAACAGGACTCGCGATCGACCTCCTTGCGCCGCTTCCCGACCGCAGATACACGACGGGGAATGGCCACCGGGCGCTTGCTCATTATTTCCTGGCGCGCTCGCGCGACGATTCAACGCTTCGTTCCGAACCGGGTTTCCCGGGCAACGCGCTCAAGTGGGTGGCGCTCGACGAGGTCGAAGCGATCTTGAGTTTCGATAATATGAAGGAATATTTTCGAAATATTCTGCCGACCGTTAAAAAAGAATTCGTTTGGAAGAAGTTTTAAGAATAAAAAAAGGACCCGCCACACCCATCGTTGAGTGTGGTCGGGTCCGGTGATGCTGGCGGTCAGCGACCGTTAGCCGCCCGTGTCTGGTTCCTCGTATTGAAAAGATTTCTGCGGCAACGCCTGAGCCCCATGTAATACCATGGACACTCGTCTTGTTGCGTGGACTTGCAGATACCTTGTCGACAACTCCCTGCGCGATCGCGTTGGAAGTCATTCGGATTCATAGCGACCTTGATCAGCTTGACGATCGTCTCGATCGGGATCTTGGTCGGTGCCACCCCAAGGGCGGTGAGAGAACCGTTGAGGAGCATCATCCCATGTTCTTGGAAGAACCAATTCTCCGCACCGGCGACCGCACCTTCGGATTCGAGTTCGTCCCAATCGGTCGTCACGATTCGACCGCTGATATCTTGCTCCTCGAGCCGTATGAGCCGGACGGTCTCATAGAGCGTGATGCCTGACCGGTGATCGGTGAAGATCTGTATATTGCCGGTTGATCGTTGTTGGACGACGACTTGTGTATTTCCTCCTTCGGCGAAACGGGCGTATTTTCCGACCTGCGGATTGTCCGAGCGGATCACAGCGATCCTGATGTCTTCGCCGTGTGGTCCGGCTACCGTTTCGACCTTGGTATTGTCGCCATTTTCAAATTCCCGACGGGCGTCTCCCCAAAATGATATTTGCTCCTTGATCTTGGCGCCCAGACCGATCATCACCCACTCGATGGCCGCATCGGGGTCGTTCGGATATTGTTGATGCAGCAGTTTGGCGATGGCACCGATGTCAAATTGGCCGGCACCGCCTTTGAGGTCGTCCCTTACGATGAAATCCATGGTCGTTTGCAACCACGGCTCATTGATGATCCCCAGGTACTTGGCGACAAGTGTCGCCGCGCAATCGTCTTCTTTACGATCTTGTGTGGTCGTCGGATGTTCGTCGAATCGTCCGCCGCCCACGCCGACGAGCAAGTAGCCATCGGCTTCCCACTCTTCGGTGGTTCGGCCGTCCGGAGTGACGCCGCCGCTTTCCCAGTAAACGATTGTCGCGTTCGCAATATTGTTGAATCGTTCGCCACCGAAGTTTTTGAGCAGCCATATGGCGAAGATCTCGTCGAGGTGCGGGAACCGATGCGTAACAATGCGCTTGATCATTTTCATTTCCTGACTCCTTTGGGCAAAATGGCCCGGTTTTTCGGACAATATGCTAGGTGTATTCTTTGGGTTGGGAAAGGCCTTAATTGCCACGCAAAAACGCGACAATAACAAGGAATAATAGCATGTTTTATTGGAAAAGTCAAGCCCCTTGACGGCGACTGCTCACTGCTATAATGTTTAATCTACTGATTAGCACTCGCACATGGTGTCTGCTAATCTATTTTATTCACCATTAATTTATCCATATTTATGGCCCTTTTGCCACTTAATGATCATATCGTCGTTAAAGCCGTGACCGAGCAGAAGACGGTTGGCGGCATTATTTTGCCGGAGACGGCGGACAAGGAAAAGCCGGAACGCGGCGAGGTCATTGCCGTCGGTCCGGGCAAGCTTTTGGATAACGGAACGCGCGCGACGCCATCGGTCAAAGCCGGCGATATTGTCGTTTTCAAGAAATACAGCCCGGACGAAATTAAAGTCGGTAAAGACGAATACTTGGTCATCCGCGAAGATGACGTTTTAGCGATCGTGAAATAACTAATAAAGCTTTTAGCTGTTAGCTTTTAGGTGTTAGGTTCTCGCCAACACCATACAGCAAAGCCCTAACAGCTAATACCTAAAACCTAAAAGCTAATATGGCCAAACAAATTTTATACGCCGAACATTGCCGCCATGCGTTGCGCCGCGGCGTCGACAAGCTCGCGAACGCCGTTAAAGTGACGCTCGGCCCCAAGGGGCGGAATGTCGTAATCGACCGCGGCTACGGCGCGCCGACCATCACCAAAGACGGCGTCACGGTTGCTAAAGAAATTACACTTGAAGACAAGTTCGAGAATCTTGGCGCGGAACTGGTCAAAGAGGTCGCTTCCAAAACCAATGAAGTGGCGGGCGACGGCACCACCACCGCCACTTTGCTCGCGCAATCGATCGTTGATGAAGGCATGAAGGCCGTGGCTGCCGGTGTCAATCCGGTTGCGCTTAAGCGCGGCATTGATCGCGCAGTGGTCGCCGTTGTTGAGGCGCTTAAGGGGATTTCCAAAGAAATAAGAACGCACGAAGAGATCGAGCAGGTGGCGTCCATTTCCGCTAACGATAAGGAGATCGGCAAGAAGATCGCCGAAGCCATGAAAGAGGTCTCCAAGGAAGTAAAGGACATTAAGGAGATCGTCATCACTGTTGAAGAGGCGCAGACCTTCGGGCTTTCGCGCGAAGTGGTGAAGGGCATGCGCTTTGATCGCGGCTATGTCGCGCCGTACATGGTCACCGACGCCGCACGCATGGAAGCGGAATATTCCGACCCGTACATTTTGCTCACCGACCGCAAGGTCTCGTCGGTCGAGGAAATTTTGCCGATCCTCGAGAAAGTGATCGCGGCCGGTCGCAAAGATCTCGTCATCATCGCCGAGGACATCGACGGTCAGGCGCTCACGACGCTCGTTTTGAACAAGCTGCGTGGCACCTTTAACACGCTCGCCGTCAAAGCCCCGGGCTTTGGCGACCGCCGCAAGGAAATGCTCGAAGACATTGCCGTCTTAACCGGCGGCCGCGTTATTTCTGAAGACGTCGGCTTGAAGCTGGAAAATGTTGAGCTTGCCGACCTGGGCCGCGCCCGCAAGGTCGTGTCGTCCAAGGACGCAACGACGATCGTCGAGGGCAAGGGCTCGGAAGTCAAGGTCAAGGAGCGCGTGGCGCAATTGAAAGCGCTTATGGCCGTCTCGGAATCGGAATTCGACAAAGAAAAATTGCAGGAACGCTTG
>CAIQCM010000126.1 GCA_903870305.1 uncultured bacterium | reverse complement strand
GGAATCCAATCATCGCCTGGTCGGACGGACGTCCAGTATGGGTTGGATCTACCCCTCGGGGCACAAGCCCGATGGCGCTCGGGGATGACAAAAAATATATTACTTGTCATAAAAAAAATCGCGATACTCTCTGTCATTGGCGTTATTATTTTCCTCATCGCCTTAAAACTTCCTTTCCCCGCCCCGCGCAACCAACGGTCATTTGAAGACATGTTGCTTTCAAAGAACGTCTCGCAACGCGACGCGGCCGTTGCTTCGCGATGGGCGCTCATTAAAGCGCTGAACCTGAAGATCATGGAGTCGCCGCTTCTGGGGAGCGGCTTTGGCACGACCGTAACCTATATAAGCTCTGATCCGCGGATCTTGAGCACGACCGGCGGCACGTACACGACCGCCGCGTTTGAGTGGAATTACCACGACATTTTGGTGAAGATGGGGCTTCTGGGCCTGCTTGCTTACGGATATTTGCTATATGCGATCTTCCTTGTCATCTGGCGATCCGACGAACGCGAACGACAATGGCTTGTTCCCGCCTTCTTCGCGTTACTGACGTTGAATGCCGTAAGTCCATTCCTAAACCATCCGCTAGGCATTGGATACCTTGCATTACTCTTGGCGCTTGCCGAGAAAAAACATGGTGAACCGGCACCGGTCGCCATCGCCGAGCTTCTCAAACAACCGTCTCCAACCCACGCCATGGCCGCCGCGCCCGGCCTCGCAATGGTGAGCGAAGAGTGATCCTATTTTAAAACCTTTCCAACCGCATCCTTGTGTCCATTTAAAAACGCTTGGCCGGACATGGGTTTGCCACCGGCGAGTTGTACTTCTTCGAGAATCAAATTACCGTCCGCGCAAGCAACGGCTAATTTTTTATCTAAAACAAAAATTGTTCCTGCCGCTGTCATGGGATTGCTTCGCGGAGCATGCAATGACGATTTATGGACGAGAAGATCTTTCCCATCCAACGTCGTCCAAGCCGGCGTCACGCCGCGCATGGCGCGGATGAGGCTATCGATCTCAGCGATCGTTTTTTTCCAATCGATGCGCGCGCCCTCTGATTCGATCTGTTTGCAAAAAGTGGCCTTATCATGTTCTTGCGCCACGGCCTCGATCTTTCCATCGAGATATCCGACCAGCTCTTTACCGATCATGTCGGCGCCGATCGGTGTTAGGATCGCGCGAAGCGAATCGGTCGTTTCGTCTCCTTTAAGCGATACGCGCCGGCAGGCAATGACCGGGCCGTGGTCCATGCCCTCATCAAGCACCATAAGACAAACGCCGGTTTCTTTGTCGCCTTCCAATATTGTAGCTGTTAGCGGCGAAGCGCCGCGATGCTTTGGTAGGAGTGAGGGGTGAACGTTGACAAACCCGCGCGACACGGCCTCTAAAAGCCGTTTAGGGATCAAATTTCCGTATGCGACAACGACGGCGAGGTCTGGTTTGAGCGCAACGACCTGAGCGATCGCTTCATCTTTAAGTTTCTCGGGCTGTAAAACCGGTATTTTAAATTTTTCCGCGGCAATCTTTACGGGCGACGGGGTAATGATCTTTTTGCGCCCGATCGGACGATCTGGCTGCGTGACGACGCCGACAATTTCAAAACGAGCGTTGTTGCGCAACGCCTCAAGCGCCGGCACGGCAAATTCCGGCGTGCCGAAGAAGATTGTTTTTATGGGTTGCATCATCAAATAATGTCATTGCTAGTGAGTCCGCAGACGAACGCGGCAATCTCTTGAATTTAGCAACCATGGTGATATTCCCAAGGGATTGCTTCGTCGGCTTCGGCCTCCTCGCAATGACGATTATATTCGTAACTTTTAAATATCGAATGGGTTTACTTCGCCACGCCCAGCTTCGTCACATCTTTCGCCTTGTCGATAAACAGCACGCCGTTCAAGTGATCGCATTCGTGCTGAAAAATGGTGGCGGTGAAACCCTTGGCGTTCATCTTAAACGGCTTGCCTTCGGGGGTGAGGCCTTTTACCGTCAATGAATTGGCGCGGCGGACAAAACCCCAGGTGCCGGGCACGGACAAGCAACCTTCTTCCGACGGATTGGTGGTGATGGATCGCTTCATGATCTCCGGATTAATGATCGCCATCGGCTCTTCGTCGGGCGGCGCCACAATGATGATCTGTTTGTCGATGCCGATCTGCGGCGCGGCCAATCCCACGCCTTTGGCATCATACATCGTGTGGATCATGTCTTTGATCAACTTCAAAAGCGCCGGCGTATTCAATTCGTCGGGGGTAAGCGGCTTGGCTTTGCCGCGCAATACTTTTTCCGGCTCTTTGACGATTTTGTAGATCATATTCGTCTGACTTCGGCTGAAAAACCGGTTGGCAAATATTGTACTAAAAAATGCGGATCTTGACCATGGGGGACCTTGATCGTAATCGTGAGACGAAATTTGCCGCGAAATTTCTTTGGACGCGACCAGGTTGGCGTTTGGCATTTGGCTAATGGCAAATGGGTTTTAACGATCTCGGTGAGACCGGTTGCTTGTTTCCATAATGATTCCTCATCCGTGCCGGCGCCGTAGATCGTAATTAGCGTTCCGGCAGGCGGATAGGCGAATGTCGCGCGCTCCTCGAGTTCTTTTGCGATGAAGGCCGCCGGGTCAAAGAGCGAGGCGAGCGCGGGCGCGGAGCGGTCGAAGGTTTGGATATGCAGTCGCCCAATCGGCGTTAAAAACGATGCCAGCGTTCGGAGGACGCGAGCGGAGCTTTCCGTCGACCAAATTCCCGACCTCATTTGTCCGGCGCCCAAAAGAGCATCGGCGACCAGATCAAATTGCTTATGCGTGGGCGGCAAAGATGCAAAGACCGCGGTCGTGCCGACAACGATCTGCGCCGCGTCCAAGTCGCTCTGCCAAGAATCGCGATCAACGTGGGCAATTACAGCAAGCGGATGCCGTTTCTTTAGCGCTTCGAAAAGCGTTTTGCTCCCCGAGCCGATCGTTTTAAGGTCCAGTCCGTTGCATTTGGGACAATTGTCCGGCAGGGGATAGAGCCGGTCGCATGAAGGGCACGACATGCGATCTTGATGTACGGTGAGCGCCGTGCCGCAAGCGCCGCAGTTAACCATCGCGCCGCAATCGCGGCAAACGAGGGCCGTGGAAACGCCGCGGCGATTTAGAACAACAAGGACGCGTCCGCCCGCGCTTATTGTTTTGTCGATCGCGTCCGTGAGTTGGTCGGAGAGCAGAACGCGCGCCTTTGCCGCTTTGGCGGCGTCGTGCAAGTCGTGAATGACCGGTTCAACAGGTTTTGGTTGGTTTGCAAATTGCCATCGGCCTTCGGAACCCGCGGGTGTCATCCCTAAGGGAGGCAGCGAGTCGAGCGCGGAAAGCGCGGCGCCGGTCGCGTGCGACAATTCTTCAGCAATGACGCGCGCATCGTATCGCGGATCCTGGTCTTCTTGAAGATGGCTCGAGGAACCGGCATTCACGATGACGATCTGCGAAAGATCGCTAAACGGCAGAAACGCCGCGATCTTTGTTCCGATGAATGTCTTGGCGGTATTAGAAGCCGCCGCGCAAGCGATATTGTATTTAGCGCCGGTCGGAAGCGACGAGTGATAAATGGTCGCCCCGCCGGTCACTTTTGACCAAGCTGTTGCTTCATCGACCGTCGGAACAAGGATCAAAACCTGCCGGCCGCTCGCAGACGCGACTGCATCTTTGACGATCTTTAAAGTGTCGAGCGAAGAGTTGATGAAGATGAAATTCGCGTCATTCCGAGCCCCTAAAGTCGTTTTGTCCAGGGTGAGGAATCTCTGAGTTGGTGTTGGGGCGTTGAGATCCCTCGCTTCGCTCGGGATGACAGTACTAATCGCTCGGCTCGGAATCGTTGGCAGCGCCGCCCAAACAAACCTTGGTAAGGTAGTGGCGAAGGCGCGCGAAAGTTTCGTCCAAAGTTCAACAACATAGGACGGCATCGGCGAAAGCCCTTGGCACACACCGACTATTTCTTTAAGCGGCTTGGCGTGTTCGGTCTTTTCCAAAACAGAGATAACCAGTCCCGCGATCTCACGGCCGGCAAAAGGAATTACTACAACAGACCCCTGCTTTATGGCAGAAACAAAAGACGTTGGAATTGAATAGTCGTATGTTTCACTGGCTTTAACCGGAAGTCTTACCGCTGGAACCACTTTCGCTATCATAAAAGCCCAAATATCTAATATCTAATGTCTAATGTCTAATCCGCCGGCCGGATTAGGTATTAGATATTAGTCGTTAGATATTCGGTGGTTATTTCAAATGAAACTCCATCGTGCAATAGCCGACGCCGAACGGCGCTTCGTAGCACAAAAGTTCGGGCGTGAAATTGACATGGTCCAGTATTCCCATGAGCAGGCAAATGGCACCGTAGCCGCAGGCGTGGGCCTCCCCGACCAGCTCGGGATTCATCTGAAGAATGGGTGAGGCGCTCCCTGAGGCGAGGTTCGCGAGCATCAAGTCGTCGAACTCTTTGCCCTTGGACGAGAACCCGTGCGGCGTGTCCGACGAAAGACGATGCGAAAGATCCCCCGAACAAATGACCGCCACTTTATGATTGACCGACATGATCGCTTCTTTGACCGTTTGACCGAAGGCAAACTGGTCTTTGGCCGCCTCAAGGGTCGGCGAGATCACGACCACCGACGGCTTCATGGCCGCCGGTGGAATTATCGTAAGCGGCACGCCGGCACCGTAATCAAGATGATTGTCGGAAACGGTGATGATCTTTTGTTGCGCCTTTCGCGCTTCACGTCTTATCCGTTCGATTAAAAGCGGATCCGTGCCGAACTCGCGCGGGCTCGAAAAATCACCAAACTCCAAAAAATGCGTCGTGTATCTGGAGGCATGATTTATCGTGAATGTTTCCGGCATGACCCCAAGGTGCGGCGAGATGACCAAGATGGTGTCAGGTGCGGCATCCGCGAGGGATGCGGATAGTTTATCAAAAGCCGCGCTTGTCTTTTCCAACAAGCGTGCATGTTCGCGGCCAATGGCCGGAAGCAATAGTGGGGGATGGGGGACGAGTGCTGAAAATACTAATGGCATACCGAATATCTAATGTCTAATATCTAATGTCTAATTCGACCGGCGGATTAGGTATTAGATATTAATTGTTAGATATTTGCAGCGTTGATGGCTGAGAATCAAAGGTTGATCCTAAAGGTGAAAGGGCTAAAACACGCTCCGACACTACCGCCACATTCTCCCATTTCCAGCCCTGTTTTTCAAATGTATCGGCCGAAGCGACGGGCTCGCGAAGGCCGTTGTCGATCACATAGATGGCCGAGCTCTCGGCGGTCTTCACGAGCTCGCCGTCCGCCAAATTGATCGGATCGCCGAGCGTAAAATTACTCAACTCGGCGGCCGATGATTTTTTCACTTTGCGGCCCTTGAAATACATGCCCAAAAGCTCGGGCCCGTAGAGCGGCCTTTTCACTCCGTTCTGCACAAAGTAAACGCCGTGCGTGGCCGGATCCATGAGGAGCGCACCGAGCGGATAATCGGCGGCGAGGGTGATCGGCGTTCCTTCTTTGTAGGCGTTAAGGTCGTCCCAGCTCGCATCAATCACCTCATTGCGATCGAAACCGATCTTCCTGAAAACAGCCATTGAAACAATACCGCGGCGCATGTCGCCGTCGATGAGGTAGACGGTGCCCTTTGGCGACCGAAGAAGCGAATAATCCGGGAACTTGATCGGCGCGCCGATTGAATACGCCAGCAGATCGTTTGCCGCGACGCGGACCACTTTGCCGGGATCAAAGCTTGAGAACAAAACCGCATTCGAGGCAATGAGCCGGCGCTCGCCGAAGCGGATGACCCAGGTGCCGGGGATCGCCGGCGCGGCGGTGGCCAAGGTGCCGCTCGGATACCGGCGCACGAAATACTTTTGCCACACCAGCCAAAAATTTTCCTGAGCGTTAAGGTGCGGCGTGTAATCGTAAAGGCAAGCGGTGGCATTTGTCACGGGCGTGACCGGGATCCCGTCGATCGCGGTCGCTTGTCCGGCCGTCCTTTGTCCGCCATTATCCATGAACAAACGAAAATCGGCCGCCGCGTCTTCTACTTGCGTGGCAAAACCCTTGTAACGCGTGAGCGTCGGGTCGTCCATTGAGCACGAATCGCAAACGCCAAAGCCGGTCGCCCAATCAAGTTGTTTTTCTGATGGCGATGGATCGGTCAAAAGCGACTGTTCTCGCTGAAGGAGCGCCAAAAGAAAACGCGGGCTAACTTGATTTTTAACCGCCGCATTATAAATGATGTCGCTCGCCCGGCGCACGACGCCATCGGTGTCCGCGGTCTTATAACCGGCCAGAGCGCTCCCTTGCGCTTCAAGGAACGCCTGCACGCCGTCGGCGTCAAATGACTGCGTTTCCGTGGCCTCAGCGTCAGAAATGACGAAATTAGGATCAAAATCCGCCGCGCGGGCCAAGCACGGCAAAGCAAAACAAAAAATGCTAACTAATAACAAATTTGTTACCAATTTACTAATATGGTGCATTGATGATTATTCGTAAATTAGTAACCGATTGGCGATTCGTTAGAATCCATTATACTCCAACGGCGACCCGTTCGGGAGACGATTCTTTGATGACGAGCTTTTCGCCTTTTACGTCGATGGATACATGGGCGCCTTCTTTTATTTCGCCGGAAATGATCTTGAGCGAGAGGGGATCCAAGATGGCGGTCTGGATGATGCGCTTAAGCGGACGCGCGCCAAAGTTGGGGTCATAACCCTGTTTGGCCAGCCACTTCTTGGCTTTGTCTGTCACATTCACGCTGATACGCCGCAGCGCGATGCGCTTGGACATTTCGGCAAGTTGGATGTCGACGATCTGCACCAAGTCCTTTTCAGAGAGCGCGTGGAAGATGATGATCTCGTCAATGCGGTTTAGGAGTTCCGGCTTCATGCGCTCTTTAAGTTCGTTCCTGATCTTCGACTCCATGGCTTTGTACATCGAATCGACGGGCGCATCCGGCGTGCCAAAACCAAGCTCGCCGCGCGTGCCCATGTCGAGGATGCGGTCGGAGCCCATGTTCGAGGTCATGATGATGATCGTGTTTTTGAAGTTAACTTTGCGTCCTTTGGCGTCGGTAAGCTGACCGTCGTCAAGGATCTGCAACAAAATATTGAAGACCTCGGGGTGGGCTTTTTCAATTTCATCGAAGAGCACGACCGAATACGGCTTGCGGCGGATTATTTCCGTGAGCTGGCCGCCTTCGTCGTAGCCGACATAGCCGGGGGGAGAGCCGATCATGCGCGCGGTGGTGTGCTTTTCGCCGTATTCGGACATGTCGAGGCGCACCAATGCGTTCTCATCGTTAAAGAGGGTGGCGGCCAAGGCGCGCGCGAGCTCGGTTTTGCCGACGCCGGTCGGACCCAAGAAAATGAACGAACCGATCGGCCGCTTTTCTTCGGAAAGCCCCGCGCGCGAGCGGCGCACGGCGTTCGCGATCGCGTTGATCGCGTCGCGCTGGCCGATGACGCGCTTCGAGAGCGAATCTTCGAGCTTGGACAGCTTAAGAGCTTCGGTCTCGAGCATTTTGGTGACCGGTATGCCGGTCCAGCGCGAAACAACGGCGGCAATGTCCTCGTCGGTCACTTCTTCTTTGAGGATGCGATGTCGGTCTTGCAGATCGACCAGTTTGTGCTCGGCCGCGCGCTGGGCGCGTTCGGTCTCGGGAATGCGGCCGTAGCGGATCTCGGCGACCTTCTGGAGCTCGCCGGCGCGTTCGGCAATGTCGGCCTCTTGTTTAAAGCCCTCGATCTTTTTCTTGCTCTCGCGAATTTTGCCGATGATCTCTTTTTCCGTGCGCCAGCGCGCTTCAAGTCCGCTGTTCTTCTCGTTAAGTTCGGCAAGTTCTTTTTCGATCGCCTTAAGGCGGGCCTTTGAATCGGCGTCTTCTTCTTTTTGCAAAGCGCGCTTTTCAATTTCAAGGCGAATGATGCTGCGGCGCAATTCATCAAGCTCGGCAGGCATGGAATCGATCTCCATGCGCAGCGCGGACGCCGCTTCGTCGATCACGTCAATGGCCTTGTCCGGCAAAAAGCGGTCGGTGATATAGCGCGCGGTAAGCTCGCTTGCGGCAACGATGGCCGGGTCGGTGATGCGCACGCCGTGATGCACCTCGTACTTGTCTTTGATGCCGCGCAGTATGGCGATCGTGTCCTCGGTGCTGGGCTCGGAGACCATGACCGGCTGAAAGCGGCGCTCAAGCGCTTGATCTTTTTCAATATGCTTTTGATATTCTTTAATCGTGGTGGCGCCGATCGTGTGCAGTTCGCCGCGCGCCAAAGCCGGCTTTAACAAGTTTGAAGCGTCGATCGCACCCTCGGCCCCACCGGCACCCACGATCGTGTGCAACTCGTCGATAAATAATATGATCTTGTCGGCCGAATCCTCGATCTCTTTAAGCACGGCCTTGAGGCGGTCTTCAAATTCGCCGCGGAATTTGGTGCCGGCAATAAGCGAGCCAAGGTCAAGAGAGATGATCTCCTTGTTCTTAAGCGACTCGGGCACGTCGCCTGCGACAATGCGCTGGGCAAGCCCCTCGACGATCGCCGTTTTGCCGACGCCGGCCTCGCCGATAAGGACCGGGTTATTCTTGGTGCGCCGCGCGAGCACTTGCATGACGCGGCGAATTTCCGCATCGCGGCCGATCACCGGATCAAGCTTTTCGGCGCGCGCCTGCTTGGTCAAATTTTTGCTGTATTTTTCCAGCGCCTGATACTTGGCTTCGGGCTCGGGCGAATCCACGCGCTGACTGCCGCGGATCGACGAGAGAACCTTGAGCGCCGACTCATAGTCAACGCCAAAGCGGTTGAGCATTTCCGACGCGGTCGAGGTAACGGCCAAAAGCGCGAGGAGCAAATGCTCGACGCTTACGTATTCATCCTTCATGCGTTCGGCCTCGCTGTCGGCCTGGTGCATGACCTTCATCATTTCTTGTGAAAGGAAGATCTGCGCCATGCCGCCAGATTGCGCGGCGGTGGGGAGGCGGCGCAAGGCCAGCTTGGCGCGGTCCAAGAGCACCGGCACGTCCGTGCCGATCTTGCGCAAAACCGCATCCACGACGCCCTCTTGCTCCAAAAGAGCGGTAAGGAGGTGCAGCGGCTCCATTTGTGCATGGTTAAGATCAAGAACCATCCGCTGGCACTTTTGCAGGGCTTCTTGCGATTTATTGGTGAAATTATTAAAAGGGGTGGGGGGCATAAGAACAAAATTAGCACTCTTTAGTCCAGAGTGCTAATTTACCATATTAGCAGACCGGGTCAAGTGCTATTATACCATCTTCTAAAAAAACCCGTTTGTTGTCATAATAAGGCCATGGAAATATTGGGCGTAAAAGTCGACGCCGTTACCAAAGCCGAAGCGATCGTGAAGATCGCCGGTTTTCTTGATGAACAAAAACAGCGTTTTATCACCACACCGAACCCGGAGATAATTTTATATGCGCGCAAACACCCGAAATATCGCGAGATATTGAACAAAGCCGATCTGTCTTTGCCGGACGGTTCGGGACTGCTCTTGGTTTCGCATCTTAAAGAACGAGTGAGCGGCGCGGATATGGTGCCCGCGATCGCTAAATTGGCGCGCGAAAAAAACTTGAGGATTGCGCTTTTGGGGGGCTTGGATCAGGCGACCATCGATAAAGCCGCCGCAGCCATGCGGGAGTGGGGGAATAGGGTCATTTATGCGAGCCATGGCGTGCCAAAAACAGAATGGAACAACGAGCAATTTCATGATAGAATT
>CAIQCM010000125.1 GCA_903870305.1 uncultured bacterium | reverse complement strand
TTAAATATCGCATAGGGAACAAGGTTGGTCTGCCACGCCACCGCCGAACCGTTTATAGTTCCGTTCACGTCAAGGTCAGTTTCCCGGCAAGAGAAACGTCTCATTTTTTCACATTTTCAGCTAATCATCAACTGCCCGCCACACTCGCAGCGAACCATCTTGCCAAACTGCGACTCGCCCTTGATTGCAAATAAATAATGTTCACTATGGTCAAAAGCCGGGACAAGGCGGAAAAAATGATCGAATTTAAGAACGTTGATTTTTGTTATGGCGATGTCCCCGTGCTGGAGAACGTCAGTTTTGACGTGAACGCCGGCGACTATCTCGGCGTGATCGGTCCGAACGGCGGCGGCAAAACAACCTTGCTCAACCTGATGTTGGGGCTTATCAAGCCGTCCTCCGGCGAGATAAAGGTGTTTGGAGAACGGATCGCGGAGCTTAAGAAAGAACGCGCCAAGATCGGTTATGTGCCGCAGCGGTTAAGCCAGCTGGACGCCAATTTTCCGGGGACGGTCGATGAGATCGTCGGAAGCGGCCGCACCGCCGGTAACGGCCTCTTTCATGTCTTTTCAAAAATTGACAAAGCGGCGATCGAGCGGGCGATCGAGATCGCCGGGGTGAATGATCTCAGGAAAAAACTCATCGGCGATCTTTCGGGCGGCCAGCGACAGCGGGTGATGATCGCGCGCGCGCTGGCCGGCGACCCAAAACTCCTTATCTTGGACGAGCCGACCACCGGGGTGGATATTAACGCGCAAGAACAGTTTTATCATTTCTTGGGCGAACTTAATCATAAGCACCACCTCACCATCGTTTTTGTTTCTCACGACATTGACATCATCGCTAACGAAGTGCACCAGATGCTTCTCTTAAACAAGCGGGTCGTGAGTTATGGCGAGGCCAAAGACCTCATCAACAAGCGTTACTTGGACGAGCTCTACGGCAATAAGATCGATTTTACTTTCCATCCTCATCACCACCACTAGCATGTTCAGCATTTTCCATTACGATTTCATCGTGCGCGCCTTCGCGGCCGGCATCATCACCGCCGTGATCGCCCCGGCGATCGGCCTGTTTCTGGTCGTGCGGCGCTACTCGCTCATGGCCGACACCTTGGCCCATGTTTCGCTCGTCGGCGTGGCGATCGCGCTTTTAACCGGGATGGACCCCGTCATCACCTCGCTCGCGACCGCGGTCGTTGTTTCCGTCGCCATCGAGCGTTTGCGCGAAACCAAAAAGATCTTCGGCGAAAGCATTTTGGCGCTGTTCCTTTCGGGCGGCCTCGCCGTCGCCGTTGTGCTCGTCAGCATGGGGCACGGGTTTAGCGTAAATTTGGTGAGCTACCTCTTTGGCAGCATTACCACTGTTTCCGTTCCCGACATTTACATCATCGCCGCCGCGGGGGTCTTCATCCTCGCCTGCCTCGCCGTTTTTTACAAACAGTTTTTTTGCATCGCCTTTAACGAAGAACTTGCCGCCGCGAACGGCCTGAATGTTAAGCTGTTGAACACTTTGCTTATCGTGCTCACGGCCGTTTCCGTCTCGCTTTCCATCCGCATCGTCGGCGCGCTCTTGATCGGTGCGCTCATGATCATTCCGACTGTGAGCGCGATCCAATTCAAATTAAGCTTTAAAAAAACAATGGCCCTGGGGATAGGGTTTTCGCTCTTTAGCGTTATTAGCGGACTTTACGCGTCGTATTATTTTAATTTGGCCACCGGCGGGACGATCGTCGTCGTCGCGCTCATCGTCTTTTGTCTCAGCTTGCTTGCAAATCGCGATTGATCTTTTATCTTGCCGGCTGTTTTTTGATCTTCAAGAGAATGATGATGCCGAGCCCGATGCCGATAACGCCGCCGGCAACGCCCAGAGGCACGCCCAGGAAGCTGCCGATGCCTTCAAGGTTAAGCAGAACGACGGTCGCGAGCAGGTCGGCGACCATGAAGAGAATAAGAAAGCGAATATCCGATTGGCGGTCGATCTCTTTTTTGATCGAGTCAAAATCGCTCGTGTCGATCTTGATCCCGACCTCTTGGGACTCGGCCAGCTTCATAAATTTGCGGATCGACTCGGGCAAACTGTCGAGCATGTTCGCGGCGTCAAGCGCAAATTCGCGGCCGCGTTTTGCAATCCGTCCGGGTTTAAGGTCGATCGTCAGGAGGCGCCGCAGATACGGCCGCAGCTCGACGGCGATATCAAAATCCGGGTCCAGGAGGAGCGCCATGCCTTCCATGGTGACGATCGCTTTGGCAAAGAGAATGACGTTCGAGGGAAACAATATGCCATGGTTAACGCCGTCCGCGACAACGCGGTAAAGCGCCATGGAAAGGCGCTCGCCGCCCTTGGGCGCATAAAACCAGCCCTCGAGGATGGCGGTCGCATCGTTACGGAAACCGTCAACGTCCGCGTTCGCGGGAACATTCGCCATATGGATCATATGGTCGATGGCCATGGACGCGTCGTGCTCGAGGAAGTCGACCAGCGAGGCGATCATTTCGCGCCTCGTGATGTCGTCAATGCGGCCAACGATGCCAAAGTCGTGCAGGCAGAGAACATTATCCGGCATGACAAAAAAATTGCCGGGGTGGGGGTCGCCGTGAAAAAAACCAAATTCGAAGAATTGTTTGTAAAAAAGTTTTGTCCCGATCGCCGCGATCGTTTTGCGCGAGCAATGCAGGCGCTTGTAGGAAGCGAAGTCGTCAAGGCGGATGCCGTCGGTAAAATCGGTCACGAGCACGCGGCGGGCGGAGAGTTCCCAGTGCACGTCGGGAATGAAGATTTGCTTATCGTCGGCGTACAAGGCGCGAAAATGCGCGATGTTCACCGCTTCGTTCAGCAAATTAATTTCCAGCATCGTCCATTTTTCGAATTCTTTAATAACCTCGCTCGGCCGGTACGCTCGGGTCGACGGCACGTGTTCTTCAAGCAGCTTGGCGACCCAGTGCATGATAAGGAGGTCCTCCTTAATAAGCTCCTCGATCCCCGGTCGCAGCACCTTGACCGCGACCACGGCGCCGCCTTTGGTAATGGCGCGATGGACTTGCGCGAGCGAGGCCGCGCCCACCGGTTTTTTGTCGAATTTTGTAAAAAGTTTGCCAAGCGGCTTGCCGAGTTCTTTTTCCACCGCGAGTCGGACTTCGTCAAAAGGGAACGGGGGAACGCTGTCTTGCAGCTTGCGAAGCTCGTCGGCAACGGGTTGCGTAATTAGGTCGGCGCGCAAACTCAACATTTGTCCGAATTTAACGTACGTGCCGCCGAGACGCTCAAGGGCCAGCCGCAATTTAACGGGAAAATCATTTTGATCGGCGCCGCCGTTCTCGGTCACAATAGGAAGCGCGTCATTCTTTTTTCCAAGGCGCGCCAAGCGGCGATGAAAAGGGACGGCTAACTGCAGTCGCAAGCGGCCGATCCAGACGCCAAATCCAAGGTCATAAAAGACGCTAACCACTTCGCTCACGCGTTTTAAATGCGGACGGCGATTTGCTGACATAAGCACCGTTCAATTATACCATAAAAATGGTATTATTTATTACTATGTCATCCTGGTTCGTTTATATCGTTCGTTGCGCCGATGGAAGCTTATACACCGGGATCACCAACGATCTCGCGGCGCGGGTTAAAAAACACAATGCCGGCAAGGGCGCCAAATACACGCGCTCGCGATGCCCGGTCAAGCTTGTTTGGCGCGAGCGCAAGTCGTCGGCATCCGCCGCCCGCCGCCGCGAAGCCATGATCAAAAAGCTGCCCCGCGCCGATAAATTGGCCTTGCTAAAATCGAAAAAATGCATCAAAATACAGTCAATGCCACTTGGCGGTTTTTAATTTAAAAAACCATGATCGCATCAAAAAAATTAAGCGCGATTGGATTTGCAACGGGCACCTTGGTCGCCGCTGCAGCACCGGCTTCCAAATGAATTCCGACAAAACCAAGTGCGTTTCCAATTGGTTTGTAATTTAGTTCTTAGTCGTTAGTTCTTACCGAAGTTTATGTATCTCTCCGTCATTGTTCCCGTGTTTAACGAAGAAGGCGCCGCCGCCAAGCTGCACGCAGAAATCTTGGCGATGTGCCAAAAGCTTAACCAGCCGTTTGAAATTATTTTCATTAACGACGGCTCGAGCGACAAGACCATGGAAACGCTTAAGGCGCTTTCGCCCATTAAAATAATCAACTTGCGGCGCAACTTTGGACAAACGGCGGCCATGGATGCCGGCATTAAAGCCGCAACCGGCAAATACCTGGCGACGCTTGACGGCGACGGGCAGAACGATCCCGCCGATATCCCCGCGCTCATCGCGACCTTGGAACGCAACGACCTCGACGTTGTTTCCGGCTGGCGCAAGAACCGCCAGGACAAGCATAGCAAGCGCTGGGCCTCGCTCATGGCCGCCTTTGTCCGCAAACACCTGATTAACGACGGTATTCACGACAGCGGCTGCTCTTTAAAGGTTTACAAAAAAGAATGTTTTGAAAAAGTGACCCTCTACGGCGAAATGCACCGTTTTATTCCGGCCGTCTTAAGGATCAAGGGTTACAAAATAGGCGAAGACGTAGTTAATCACCGGCCGCGCACGACCGGGAAGACCAAATACAACTGGAAGCGGGGAGTGAAGGGCATTCTCGACATGTTCTCGGTCTGGTTCTGGCAAAAGTACGCCCACCGCCCGCTCCACCTCTTCGGCGGCGCCGGCGTCATCCTTATGCTCGTCTCCGGCATTTCCGGATTATGGGCGATCTACGCGCGGATCTTTTACAATGTCGATCTTTCCAATACCGCCCTCACGATGCTTTCGATGTTCGGCTTCTTCATTGGCACTGTCTTTTTTGTTTTCGGCCTTGTTGCCGACATGCTCTCCAAAATTTACTTCGGCGTCACCGCCGATAGCCATTACGACGTAAAGGAAGTTATTGAGAGGTGACCGTTAAAATAGTGGCTCTCTTTAGGCATCATTGACGGTATCGTATCAAAATGATACGATAAAAGTGCCAAAATGATACGATATGTCAAAAAGTACTGAAAATCAGCAAAAAATTATCGGTATAACCATTCGCGGCGGCGCAATGTCATCTTCGGACATTCACGGCGCTTATCTTGCGTTTGGCGAGGATGTTTCTTTGGTTACGGTAAAACGCATTTTGTCAGAAATGGTTAAAAATGGATTGTTGAACGTTGTCGGCCATGGCCCGTCCACGGTTTATTCGGCGTCGGTATTGAGCCGAATTTTTTTCAATATCGATGCCAAAACTTATTGCGCCCAAGAGCCGGACGCTCGATACGGTTTGGATTATTTTAATTTTGATCTATTTCGCAATCTTTCGGCCGATATTCTTGGAACGGCCGAGTTGATCGTCTTGGAAAATGCCACGCAAGAATATAAAAAAAGAATCGCGGGCGTTTCCGCAACTGTGCAAAAAAAGGAGCTCGAACGCTTGGTGATCGAGTTGTCCTGGAAATCATCAAAAATTGAAGGCAACACCTATACTCTCTTGGATACGGAAAAGCTGCTTTTGGAAAACAAAGAAGCTGCCGGTCACGAACGGGGAGAAGCCCAAATGATCATCAATCATAAAAACGCCTTCGCCTTGGTGCACGAAGAAAGGAATAAATTTAAAAACTTGACGCGCGCCAACCTCGAACGTTTGCACGGCGTTTTAACGACCGGTTTGGATGTTAAAATCGGCCTGCGCGGAACGCCCGTTGGCGTGCTTGGTTCCAAGTACCGCCCCCTCGATAATATTCACCAGATCAACGAGGCGGTGGACGAACTCTGCGCCGCCGTCTCCCGCGCCAAAACGCCCTACGCCAAAGCGCTCATCGCCCTTATCGGCATAAGCTACATTCAACCCTTTGAGGATGGTAACAAACGAACTTCGCGATTAATGGCGAACGCTATTTTGCTCGCCCACGGCTGCGCGCCGCTCTCGTACCGCAGTGTTGATGAAAACGAGTATCGCGAAGCCGTTTTGGTATTTTACGAGATCAATTCAATCGTCCCGATTAAAAAGATCTTCATCGAACAGTACACCTTTGCCGCCCATAACTACGCCGTAAAATAAGCGGTCGTCTTTACATCAATAAAAAAAGCGTCCCAATGGCCTGGGACGCAATGCGTTTCGCGAAGACGGGCGATAGCGCTACTTTTCGCGATCGATGAACGGACTAATGTCGATGTCTTTTTCCCATTCATCGCGAAGCGTGAGAAACGCCGGCTCGTCGATTTCGATGAGGGCGCCGATCTCGTCGATTGGCATGAGGCCTTCGACCTTTGTGATCATGAATGCGAGCGTTGGCTCGCTCACCGGCTGTTCGGCGCCGTCGTGGCCGGGCAATGTCATGAGCGCGACCTTGATCGCGATCTTGACCGCCTCAATCGCCCCGCCATAGCCCGGGCTATCGGCGCGGATCTCGTCGGCGAGGTCGTGGGTCAGCGTATCAAGCTTTTTGACAATGATCCGCGGCAGCGCGGCTTTCACCGTATTTGAAAACTGCGCCAAAGCACCAGATGTATCTTCCGAACTTTTCATGGACTTCTCCTTGTTTGGTCTAAAGAACAACGTTTTATCTAACCATTTAACGACACATTGGAAGATAAATCAAATATTGAACTTTAACCCGGATCGCGCTACACTATATAAATATGAAAACCATCGTCGAATTTGATTTTGAAAAGGCGACCCAAGCCATTAATTTTTTGGCGCAAAAAGAAGGCGGCGCGATTTCAAAATTGAAAGTCGTAAAATTAATTTGGCTGGTGGACAGACATCATTTGCGAAAATATGGACGACCGGTTACCAATGACACCTATTACGCCATGAAGTTTGGTCCGGTCGGTTCTTCGGTAAAAGACCTGGCCGAATGTTCGGATTTTTTGGGCGCCGAAGAGCGGTCGTATATCGATCTTTTTTTGTCTTGCGATAAAGACGCCAATCTAATTTCATCTAAAGAAAAAGTCGACGGAGACATTCTTTCGGAATCAGACGTTGAATCGCTAAATGCCGTTTATGCCGCGTTCGGAAAAAACAGCCCCGGCGCCTTGGTTGAACTGTCGCACGAATATCCGGAATGGAAAAAGTTTGAAACCCAGCTTAAATCCAATGGTATTTCGCGCATGGTCATGAGCTACAACGATTTTTTCCTTAATCCGGAAAAAAGCGCCGATTTTTTTAAAGAAGAGCCGGATCGACTAAGCGCCTCAAGACAGATTTTTGCGGATAATTTTCAGATCGCCAATTTTTGGATTTAGCCGGATGTTATGGCTATCCTTTTTCCGGCCGATAAAACAATCAGATTAACCCTAAAAGGCGGAGCGGTTTATTATTTTGTCGAGGATTCCTTTGTCGGCAAAGGGCCGCATTACTTTGTCGTTCTAAACAAGCAACCGATTGCCGATGACGGTTTGGTATTTGTTTGCGCGGTAACGCTTGATATTGATGCCGTCACACGGGTCGAGCGCATGGGTTATGCGCGCGAAACGCTGATTGATGTCACCTCGGCCGATTACGCATTGTTTACTCGTCCGACGCTATTTGATTGTAATAATATAGTTGTTCAGCCAATAAACGTCTTGGTTGAAAAAATGGAAGCCGGAGAACTTTTGGTTAAGGATCGGGTGTCGGAAACGGTATTGGTAAAATTGCGCCAAGGTGTTATCGCCAGCAGGCACGTTTCCGAAAAAATAAAAAAATTGATACGTTAATCTTTGTATGCAAAAAAAGGACTCCTTGCGGAGCCCTCAAGCTATAGAGTTCGTTATCTTTCAATCAATTAATGCCCCATGTAACTAGTCTCCTTTCGGAGAGCACGGCATGAAGCCGAATATCATTACATGGGACTCTTATGACCACCCCGCCTACTCCGTATTTCTACGGAGAGAGCCCGGGGGCTCTTGTCAGCCGGGTGGAACCTTTAATGCAATATTACTCTGGTATATTACCACCGTCAAATAGTATAGTAGACCGGTCTAGTGTGGTAGAATTGCCGACAAGTGGGCAGCAATCTCGTCATCAATATTATGTCGTGTCCCGGTTAACCGTCGTCCATGATTAATATTAATCCAAAAAATGTTGAAAAGAAGCGGGTGGTCGCTGTTTCCGGCGGCTTTGACCCCATTCATATCGGTCATGTCAGGTTGATTGTGGGGGCCAAGGCGTTGGGCGATGAATTGGTTGTTATTCTAAATAACGATAACTGGTTGATGAATAAAAAGGGTTATGTCTTCATGCCGCAAGACGAACGCCGCGAGATTTTGCTTAATATTAAAGGCGTTGATCGCGTGGTGTTGACACGCCACGACGAAAACGATGAAGACAGGAGCGTGTGCCGGGAGTTAAGGGATATCCATCCTCATATCTTCGCTAACGGCGGTGACCGTACGAACAACAACACGCCAGAGTCGGATGTCTGCAAAGAACTTGGTATAGAGTTGGTATT
>CAIQCM010000124.1 GCA_903870305.1 uncultured bacterium | reverse complement strand
TAAATGCCCGAGGTGGAGGGGTTTATTGGTATTAGGGGAAACGAATTCGACCATGATCTTTTTCTGGGTCGCTTTGCCGTTGCCGTATTTGGTCTTGTCTTTGGCGATCGCCGCCATGATCTCTTTGGCTACGACCGCTTTTTTGAGCCGCAAGTTCAAATACGGTCCGGCCACTTCGGCGCTTTCGAGCGCTTTAACGCCGGAGATTTTCCCACGCAGTTCCTCGGCGATCATGCTTGGTGCCTTTCCCGCGACTTTCGCGAGCTTGAACATCGGCACGGCCAAGTCGCCGAGCTTAGGGTCGGGCGTCGGAGCGATATCCGAAACCGCCAAGGTCGAATTTGGGTAGACCTCGGCTATTGCTTTAACGATCTGATTTTTGATCTTAGAGAGTGGAGACATACGACGCCTATGGGGACAGACCCCTTTTCATTCAGATAAGGGGTCTGTCCCCTTTTTCGTCATTGCGAGCGAGTCCGCAGACGAGCGCGGCAATCCCCTCGGAATATCACCATGGTTGCAACATTCACGAGATTGCCGCGTCGTTCGCTTCGGCTCACTCCTCGCAATGACGATAATTGATGATGCTACTTGGCCACTACTTTGGCAAATACCCGCTTTCCTTTTTGGAAAAGCACACCGGACTTATCAATTGTTACAGATATATCAGGATTACTAACCACTTCTCCATTAATCTTTATCGCCCCCTGTTCGATAAGGCGCCGCGATTCTGACGCTGAAATTTTTAAACCAAGTTTATCTAACGCGTGTCTTACCAGCATTGTGTTCGTTAATGTTTCTGCACCTAATTTTATTGTCGGTATTTCGTCCGGCACTTCTTTCTTTTGAAATGTTTTCACGAATGCTTCTTCGGCTTTTTCCGCCGATCCTTCGGGGTGGTATAACGCGACGATCTCGCGGGCCAGCCACATCTTAATATTGCGGGGATTTTCTCCTTCGTCCAATTTCTTCTTTACGATCGCAATTTCTTCCATCGGCATTTCGGTGGCCAGCTCAAACCAATTCAAGATCAAAGAGTCCGGAATGCTCATGACCTTGCCGTACATACTTTCAGCCGATTCGGTAATGCCGATGTAGTTGCCCAAGGACTTGGACATTTTATGCGTTCCATCGAGTCCAACCAAAAGCGGGCACGAGATAACCGCTTGTTCGGGCAAGCCCATCTTTTTCTGCAATTCGCGTCCGGCAAGCATGTTAAAGGTCTGATCCGTGCCGCCGAGTTCGACCGTTGCGTTTGTAGCGACCGAATCATAGGCCTGCATGAGCGGATAAAGCAGCTCGTGCAGATATATCTCAACGCCTTCTTTATAACGTTTGGCAAAATCATCGCGCTCGAGCGTGCGCGCAACGGTGAAATTGGTCGCGAGCTTGATGAGGTCGGCGAAGGTCAGCTTTGAAAGCCATTTGGAATTTTTTTCCAGATCGATCTTTTTTACATCAAGAATTTTTCCAACCTGGGAAAGATAGGTTTTAGCGTTCGCGTCGATTGCCGCGGGTTCAAGCGGCGGCCTGGTCTTCGAGCGCCCCGAAGGGTCGCCGATCCGCGCGGTGTAATCGCCGACAATGACGACCACTTCATGGCCAAGATCTTGTATCTTCTTCAAAAGCCGCAAACCGACGACGTGCCCCAAATGAATGTCCGGCGAGGTCGGGTCAAACCCCATCTTAAACCGCAAGGTTTCGCCTTGCTTAAGAGCTTCGGTCAGGCGCTCAAGTCCGATAACATTCGCCACCCCGCGCCCCAAAATTTCTTTGATTTGTTCGTCGGTTGCTTTCTTGGCCATAGTTTCACACTTTATCGTTTTTCGGCCGCGGCGTCCAGTATAAACAAAGGGAGCCGTCTGGCGGCTCCCGTGCGTACCCGCGAGGCGGGACCGTTCATTGAACGGTGACGGCCTCCGGTCTGCATTTCTCCATTCCGTCACGCGAGCCGTCAAGTTCAACTAGTTCGACCTTGATCGTCACTTGTTTGTCGCGAAGCAGGTGAGCGTTTATCGTATTCTTCGCCCCATGCGGCAGATACATGACCGCAGTGTAGCCGTCGCTCGAAACAGTGACAATGGAACTAACATCTTTGTTGCCCACGACATTGATCTCGCGACCGGGATGCTCCTGATAGACGGTTGCGCCGCACAACTTAATAACCCTGCCAAGAAGCGGCGCGCCGACGACGATCGGCGTATCGTTTTGCGAGCCGGCGGGTTTGCATGAAAGAACTAGAGCCACAAAAAAGAGCATTCGCATTGTTCTCATTATTGTCTTCTCCTCGTTTGGGAACGCTTGAATATAACCAAAATAACTACTTCAACTCTTCAAGCTGCGCTTCGAGCTTTTCCAGCTTTGCTTTGGCTTCGGCGAGCTTGGCTTTTTCGCCTTCGACGACTTTCTCCGGAGCTTTGCCGACGAATTCTTGGTTGTTCAAACGCGCTTCAATTCCGGCGGCGAATTTTTTGGTCGCTGCGACATCGTCGGAAATGCGTTTCTTTTCTTTATCAAAATCGATAAGACCGGCGAGCGGGATTGAAATGGTGTTGGCGCCAATAGTGACGGTGGCGGATTGTTCGGGAGGCGCTATTTCGCCGACAATCTTCAGCTTTTCAACGCGCGTCATCATCTTAATGACGGGCTCGAAAGCGTTGAACTCTTCGGCATAAAGCGGGGCTTCAACCACGGCTTCAATAAACTTGTCCATCGACACTTTATAGTCGGCGCGGATCGAGCGAATGGCGGAAACAACGTCTTGCAGTCCGCTCATGATCTTTTCGGCTTCGATATCGGACTCGCCTTGTGGCTTTGGCCATTCGGCGATCATGAGCAACCCTTCACCGCCTAGTTTTTCCCAAAGCACTTCCGTCACAAACGGCATGAACGGGTGCCAGAGCTTTAAAAGCGTCATGAACGTTTCGCGGAGCACCGCGTCATTGCCCTCGCGCTTGTGAATTTCAACATACCAGTCGGCAAATTCCGTCCAGGTGAAATCGCGCAACATTTCGCCGGCTTGCGAGAACTGGAAAGTCGCGAGCTTTTCGGTTACCTCGCGAACGGTTTCATTCAAGCGCGAAATTATCCAACGATCCGCGATCGATTTAGTCGTTAGTCGTTCATCGTTAGT
>CAIQCM010000123.1 GCA_903870305.1 uncultured bacterium | reverse complement strand
TACTGGACGTCCGTCCGACCAGGCGATGATTGGATTCCCGCCTTCGCGGGAATGACGAAGAGAATTACCAGGGCAACGAAGGCCGCGCCAATCCCCAGCGCAAAACTGCGCGACGAGGAAATGATAAGCGCAGCGGCAGGCAATATTCCCCATGCCCAGCGTTTCCATGCATTGCCTTTGTCGCGGAACGCGACCATGATGAACGCCACGACGCAAAAGAGCTGCGACTGGATGAAAACGCGGTAGGTGCCATTATCGAGTGCGGTTATTTCGGCAATGCGGCTGTCGCGCAGCCATTTGTAGGCGAAAACGCCGGCGGTGTTCAGGAATTTATGGCTGAAGAAATACAGGGCGAATATCGTAACGATCGAAAGCGCGATCACGCCGTGCTTTAATATCTTTTTTAGCCACGCCTGGTCGTGCTCATTCTTGACCGCTGAAACAAAGAACCAAATAAGCGGCAAGGCAAAATAGGCATTAGCATCGGAGAAGACCGGCCTCAATGCTATGCCGTGTAATAAGCCGTTTATCATCCCCCACCCGACAACCGCGAGCATGATAACCACGCCGATAATGATATTCTTTTGCGGCCAGCGTATTCTTCCTTGGAGAATGCGAATGAGCCAGACCGCGCCGACAACGGCGAAGAGCGCAAGACGGAGCGGCAAAGAAAAACCAGGGAACGATATTGCCAATGTTCTTCCGGCCAGCGAGCCGAAGATCAGTTCGGCGAGGATCGTACCGACGCCGTAGATAAGATCGTTTAGCGAAGCGGCAAGGGTGAGTGCAAGAAAAACAAGCGATACGATCGTTCCAAGCCACGGGTGTCCGAAAGCTATTGCAGACAACGCAAGGATCGCCAAAAAGACGAGCCATAATTTTCCACCGATTTCGTCGTTCGGAGTAAGATCAAGATCATGTTTTCGGGCGATGATCTTGGCGGCCTCGTCGTATCGCGCCACCGATCTAAAACGAATGCCAATCGCCTTAAAGAAAGGTGAATACAGCGCTTTTGGCAACCACCAGCTCATGCCGGTTTTGCGCGGTTTGGCCGAGAAAAGGATCTTATTGACCGACACGCCGGTCTTTCCCTTTTCCAGCATCGTAAGCCACATATCCCAATCCTGCAGTTTTTTGATCGACTCGTCAAAACCGACAAAGTCCTCGCGGCGGATAAGGGCCGAGGTGTGAATGAAATTTAATTTGCGCAAGCGATTCCCACTCCACGCTAAGGCCTTAAATCGGCCCAGGCCGAAACGAAAACCGGCATAGGCATAGGAAGTTTTTGGATTTGCCTGGAGCCCCTCGTAAAGTAGCCGCAGCATTTCCGGTTTAAGGATAAGGTCGGCGTCGCAGAAGATCACGAAGCGGCCTTTTGAAAGTTCAAAACCGACATTCCTCGCTTTTGGCGCACCGAAATTTGGTATCTTTTTGTAAATGATTTTATCGAGATAGGGTTTTAATATTTCTTCGGTATTGTCGGTCGAGACGTCGTTAACCACGATCAATTCGATATCCTTAAATGTTTGTTTGAAAATAGAATCCAAACAAGCGGCGAGCGTGTCGCCGTGCTGGTAGGTTGGAATAATAACGGAAATTTCGGGCATAAGTTAATGCGTCATTCCCTTCTCGAAGGGAATCCAATCATCACTTGGTCGGTCGGTCGCCCAATATGGATTGGACCCCCGACGTGCGCTCGGGGGTGACGGAAGGATATGTGGTAATTATCTTCCAAAACTTCTTTCCAATCGTCTCGATTGAGTATTCTTTATTGACGTATTTGCGTCCCGCGGCGCCTAATTTTGCCGCTTCATCTTTGTTCTTCAAAAGCCGCATGATGATCGCAGCGAGCGTTGCCGGATCATCGGACGGGGCAATAATGCCGGTAACGTTATCGACGACCGGTTCGGCCGAGCCGCCGGAATTCGTCACCACGACCGGCAACCCGGCGGCCGACGCTTCCAGCGTGACAACTCCAAAGCCCTCGATATCGTCGCCGACCTGGCGGGCGGCCAGCGCAAAAAGCGCGGACATAGCCAAGTATTCGCCTTTCTTTTTATCATCAACATCGGTTAAAATATCGACGAATGTTTCAACGCGCAATTCATGAGCCAAGCGGATCAGTTCGTCATAATAATCCCCGCGCCCAATGATCGTAAGGCGCGCGTCAGGAATTTCTTTGATGATCGCGGGCATGGCCTGAATCAAAGTATCAAACCCCTTGCGCGGCACCAGTCGGCCGACGGAAATTATAGAATGATTTTGGAAATTGGTTCTTGGTTCTTGGTTCTTGGTTGATACATCAACACTAGGGGGCACAATTTCAACCTTTGTTATCCCCTCTTCATGAAGCAGTGCGGCGGTAAAGCGCGAATTTGCGATGACGAATTTTGCACGACGTAAAATAAAGCGCATCCAAAAGCGTTTCCAGCCGCTCCGCCGCGCCGTCAAAATATCCGTGCCGTGGGTGAAGACAAGGTACGGTGTTTTATACCAGAACTTTGAATTGTAAGCGATGTAGCCAGCCGGCAAAATGTGACTTACAGCAATAAGATCGGGCTTTTCCTTGTGCGGTTTCATGCATAGGCGCCAAATTGTTTCTAGCCAATGTTCGTGAGCTTTCGGCACGTCAACAACCACCTCAACGCCGGCCGGCGCCACGCTCATCAAATTCGAAAGATAAGCGGCCACGCCGCCGCGGAAAGGGGGGTATTCGTAAGTGAGCAAAAGCATTTTCATACGGTTATTTCCGATTCCGTTACGTCTGTCTCGGGCCGCGGCGGACGAAGAATATCACGGAAACGCATTATGTCGCTTCTTCCCAGCTCGCGGGTAACGAACAATCCAAGCATATAAACCGCGATGCCGAGCGCCACTGAGAAATATAATTTTAAATGTCCCTGGGTCAAAATAACAACAAGCGCCATTACTAGCGCCGAGCCGCCGATGCGCGCAAAAGACGCCAAGAGTTTTTTCCAAGGAATGTCGGCGAGCTTGGCGGCGTAATACAGGCCGCCGATAAAAAGCGTCGAGTTGCCGATAAGCGCGGCGCAAGCCGAAGCGATCGCGCCAAAGCGCGGGATCAAAAGTAAATTCAAAATTATGCTCATGCACATGATAATGCCCATGAACGCGGTTTGAATGTTTTGCTTGTGCGAAGCGTTTAAGAGCGCGCCGACCGGGTAATCGAGAAAAGCGGGAATAAGGCACCAGGCGAGGATCATCATGATCGGCACCGAAGGCAAATATTGGCTTTTATAAAAAGTGACAATAAGCGGGTGCGCAAGCGAAACCATGCCGGCAACGAGCGGGAGGGCGACCAACATGAGATAGCGCTCGGCGTTCCAGAACAATTCGCCCAAGCGCGCCTTCCCTTGCCCGGCTTCGCGCGAGTAGGTTGGAAAAAGCGCCGCCGCGAGCGCAATGGGCACAAATTGAAAAGCGAAAACAAATTTGTATGGCACGCCGTAAAAGGCCGCCGCCGCATTCCCGGCCAAGCGGTTCAAGAGCACCGAGTCGGCCGAAGAGTAAATGCGGACAAAAATGGCCGCGGCGGCAAATGGCAGAGCCATGACCAATATTTCTTTCCAGACGGAGCGATCCAGGGAGATGCTAAAGCGCTCATTGGTCACGCGCTTGGCCATGCGCCACGAATAGATCGCATTCCACGCCGAGCCACAGACATAAGCGAACATGAGGAACGGCAACGGTTGTTTCAGGTATAGCATGACGCCGCCGGCGGTCACGGTGATCGCTTGGCCGATAAGTACGCCCACCGCTTCGTAGTTCAACTTTTCATACCCGCGCAAGACGGCGTAGAAAGTCAGTTGAACCGAATCAAGAACCAGTGTGATGCAGGCGACGGAAATAAGCGCGATCTTTACCGGATCGCTTTCGGTAACGCGTGCGGCCCAAAACATGGCCGCCGCCGTAATGATAGCAAAAACGGTCTTAATGCCGATCGCGTTCGAGATGATCGTTCGCGCTCGCGAGCGGTCTTTGGCAATGGCGCGGATGAGGACCGGCTGAACGCCAAAGTCGACGATGACCGAAAAGAGCGCGGCATAGGAAAGCGCATACAAATAGCGTCCGACATCGTCCGGCGGCAGAAAGTGCCGTGCGAGTATGGTAAAATAAACAAAGGCCAAAAGCTTTTGGCAAATTGATCCCGCCGTCAAAAAAAGCGTATTTTTAGCAACTGTCTGCTCTCGCGCCATGGGCAAATGATACCAAAAAAGCCGGGTTTTTGCCACCCGGCTTTTTTATCGTTATTACGGCTTTTGAACGAACCAAACGCCGCCAATGCCTTGGCCGAGCGTATCGGACGCGGTTGCGTCAAGATGCCAGAAGTACAATGGCGCGCCGTTATAAGTCACCTGAAGCGAACCGTCCGGCTTGACAATCGTGCCAATTTTTCCGGTAATGCCCGCGCCGCCTATTAACTTATATCCGGAGAATACGGTATAGGCGGGCCAGTTGACGGCACAAACGCCGCTACAGTTGCTCACCCCGGGCGCATCAACGGTAAAGTAATAAAGAGCATGGCCGTTCCCGTCGACAATGCGCGTGCCGAGCTTGGTGTCTTTCACCGTATTCAAGGTTATGGTTTTGAGACCGCCCCCCGAAGGCATATTTACCGGCGGTTGAACGACCGGCGGTTGAACGACCGGCGGCACGGTGGCCGGCGTATTCGCGACCGCGTTAGTGTTAGCGGGCTGATTGTAAGCCACCGGGGTTTGCGACGAATAATACATCCAAAGCGCCACGCCCGCGACTACGGCGACAATGACCACGATGATCAAAATTATGTTTGAACGCTTCATATTGATCTTTCTTAATAGTTAAGGGATGCATATACTATACACCCATTAAAAAATCATGGTAAATCCGGATCAACTCGCGACAATGAAAAAACCGCCGCGCCAAGGGAGACGCGACGGTCTTCGTGGGCGGGCGGTTGGACCAACTTACTAGGTCTTGAGGTAATCTTCGATGGAAAGGTTATGGTGCCAAGCGCCACGGTTAACACAGGTTTGGTCAACGGGGTGCTCTCGGCGATCATTTACCGAACTGCCGATAAGCCACATTTCGTGTTTATCACGACTTCGGAGAATTGGCTCGGCAGGATTCCTGACCCAAAGTTGACCATTGCTGTAGATTCTTGCAATACATGCGCCGTCTTTCCAATCCGGACGATGTTGCAAATCGCTTAGGGTGAAATGTATTTCGTAGAGAAACATGAATCCGGGTTTTTCGATCGGGTCGACTCGTCCGAATAGCAAATTCATTGAATGGTTTCCCAGGATGACAGATCCTCGACCGGTGTTGAAATCTAAATGGTAAAAATAAACGGATCTACCACTATAGACTTCAAGGGTTTGACGAAGGTTATCGAGCAATTGACATACTCCGGCAGTT
>CAIQCM010000122.1 GCA_903870305.1 uncultured bacterium | reverse complement strand
TCGCTTTCTTATTGGACGGGAAACAAAAATCCCTCGCTCCTCTTTTTCTGGTTCGGCGTTTTTTGCGGCTTTATTCTTCTTTCGCGCCGCCGCGCCGCTCGTTACGATTTCGCGCCCGTGGTACACCGCGACTACAAGGACGAAACGCACCCGCTTGCGGCGCCTTCCGGCTGGGAAGAAGCGCGCGCCCTTAACCCGCATCTCTTTATTAATGTCTCGCGCTCTTACGCGCCGGCCGCGCTCATGGCCGTTGAAAACGCGGTCATTGCAGCCGACCGCGCCAACCACGCCGCGCTCGAACCGGTTCATTTGTTTGTTTCGCTCTTGGCCGACAACGAGGTAAGGGTGCTTTTTGCGCGCGCCGGTTTGCCGGTCGCGGGACTTATCGAACGCGCCGGCCGCGCCATCTCGTCGATCGCGTCGACGGAAAAGCATGTTGAGGTTGCGCTCTCAAGCGCGGTTCAGTACGCGCTTCTGGCCGCTTATGCCGATTCGTACGCGGCGCGCGAAGAAAAAGTTGAACCCGGGGCGCTGCTTTTGGGCGTGAGCGAAGACGCGATCGTTTCCGAAATATTGAATGACTTGGGAATAACGCCGGAAATATTGGCCAACGTCGTCGCCTGGTCGCGCATTAATCGCGCCGCCCGCCGGCAAATGAACCGCTATCGCCGCAATGCCGCGCTCAAGCCGACCGGCTCGCTCGACCGCGCCATGACGGCCATTGCCACGCCCATGCTCGACCGCTTTAGCCATGACCTCACGCGCGCCGCGCGCTGGGGCCGCTTGCCCTTTTTGGTTGACCGCGAAGCCGAGCTTTCGGCGGTCTTTCGCGCCATCGAAGGCGGCCGCACCTCGGTCGCGCTCGTTGGCGAGCCCGGCGTGGGGAAAGACGCCATTGTCTACGGCATTGCCGAACGCATGGTCGAAGAAGACGTGCCAAAGCCCTTGCGCGATAAGCGCTTGGTCTCGCTTTCCATTTCCGAGCTCATCGCCGGCGCCGCGCCCGAAGAGGTCGATGGCCGGCTCATGGCGGCGTTAAACGAAGTGGCTCGTTCCAAAAATATCGTGCTCGTGGTGGACAACGTTGACGCACTGGCGGATGTCACCGGCGTCGGCGTCGACCTTTCCGAAGTGTTCGCCACCGAACTTTCGCGCGGCTATTTTTTCTGCATTGCCACCGCCTACCCCAGCCGCTACAAAAAACTCGAAAACCATCCGCTCGCCCACGCCCTTGAGCGCGTCGATGTTAAAGAGCCCGAAGCCGACGCCGCCATTCGCATTCTCATGTCGGTGGTCGGCGCCATTGAATACGACCAAAACGTCTTCTTCACCTACCAAGCCATCGAGCGCAGCGTCGTTCTTTCAACGCGCTACCTGCACGACCGCTATTTGCCGGAAAAGGCGATCGAAATTTTGCGCGAGGCCGCACAATACGCTCGCCGCGAAAAAGGGGAGAAGTCATTGGTCTCGGGCGAAGACGTCGCCGTCATCATCAGCGAAAAGTCCCATGTGCCGGTCACTGCCGTTACCGAAAGCGAACGCGGAAAATTGTTGAACATGGAAAAAGATTTGCACGCGCGCGTCATTGGCCAAGACGAAGCCGTGAGCGCCGTGGCCGCATCGCTCCGCCGCGCCCGCGCCGAACTGCGCGCAAAAAACCGCCCCATCAGCGCCTTTCTTTTCCTGGGCCCCACCGGCGTCGGCAAAACCGAACTCGCCAAAACGGTCGCCGCCGTTTATTTTGGCGCCGAACAGAACATGATCCGCCTCGACATGTCCGAGTACCAAGAAGCCAGCGCCGTGCATCGCCTTATTGGCGTGCCCGGGGCAACCGGCGGCGGCTTGCTTACGGAAGCCGTGCGCAAACAGCCCTACGCGCTTTTGCTCTTGGATGAATTTGAAAAAGCCCACCCCGACATTTTAAACATCTTCCTGCAAGTCATGGACGATGGCCGCCTCACCGACAACGAGGGCCGCACGGTGGATTTCACCAACACCATAATTGTCGCCACCTCCAACGCCGGCAGCCAATACATCCAGGACTCCATGCGCGCCGGCGCGAGCGTTGATGAAGTTAAAAAAGGACTCCTCAACACCCAGCTCAAAGGCATCTTTAAACCCGAACTCTTAAACCGCTTTGACGGCGTCATTGTCTTTAAGCCATTGACCAAGGACGAAATTGAACAAGTCGCCTGGCTCATGATGGGCAGTATCACCGACGAACTGGCCGGCCGCGGCATAACCTTCCGCGCCACCGACGAAGCCGTCGCCGAACTAGCCACGATCGGCTTCGACCCCGTCTTCGGCGCAAGACCAATGCGCCGCGCCATCCAAGAAAAAGTAGAAAACGCCCTCGCCGACGCCCTGCTAAAAGAAAAAATCGAACGCCGCGATACGGTAGTCCTCGAACCCGGGGGAGTTATCAATATTGAGAAGGGGAAGAAGTTATAAATATCTATGTATAAAAAGAAAACAGGAATAATAATTTTTAGTGCCGTTGCGGTTGCTGGGTGTTTTGTGGGAGCAGCATTTTTGGTATTATCGCAAAGATCCAATATTGTAAAACCAGCGGCGCCGAAATTGATCTTACTGGACAAAGTTGCTTATCCGTTTGCTACGTCAAATGGACGCATTGATAGTTGGTGCCAGGACGATAGCTATGGCGCGGCGTATGCTCGTTCAGAGAAAAAGGACATTGGTGGCTGGTGGGTGAATACGGAGAATTTTAATGGTATGTACCATTGTGCTTCGATTCAGCATATTTGT
>CAIQCM010000121.1 GCA_903870305.1 uncultured bacterium | reverse complement strand
CCTTGCGGACTTTGCCATTGTTCTATCTCCTTTTTTCTGAATTTCCAGAGCATTATTTATTATCATAATATCTCCCATGTGTCAAGGCGGTACCGGCACTATCTCACTTAGTGTGAAGGATAACTTAAAAACGGTACGCTATTGAGCGAGATTCTGGGCGAATCTCATACTCACTCATTAAGCATACCGTTATGCGTCATATTATCGCACAATTTTTTCAATTAAAAGGGTGGCTCGTCTATGCCGCGGAATACCACCGAAACACCTTGGAAATAAAGGTTCGATCGGCCAAAAATTCCGATCGCTGTCCACATTGCTTTAAATCGTCAAAGCGCGTGCATCAAATTCATCGTCGTCGTTTGCTTCATTGCGTCATGGACAAAGTCTGCGTAGTGCTTCTAATCACCAAGCGCCGTTTCTGGTGTCGAACATGCGCCAAACCCTTCACCGAGGCCCTGCCCGGCGTCAAAAAGTTCGCTCGCCGAAGCGACCACCTGAAAAAACTATTGCTCTTCGAATTGCGGCGTTCCAGTTTCAAAACCGCCGGCAGGCAGTTTGCGACCGGCGCCGAAACGGCGCGACGTATCATGTTAAAGGCGCCGGTTCAAGAAGCGGTTCGCTGGCCGAGCCGGGGTGAACTTCGAATCGGCATTGATGGGAAAGGCCGCCCGCATGGCGAGTTTCCGCTCACCGTGGTCGAACTAAAAACTAAAAGACTATTGGCCGTTCTCCCGAACGACCGCAAACAGACGACCAAAGAATTTTTTCTCTCTATTCCCAAGGAAAATCGTCAGCGCATCAGTGAGGTGTGTATGGATTTGGACCGTGGACTATGGGCGGCGACGCGCGAGGCTTTGCCGCACGCCAATATCGTTGCCGATCATTTTCACATCATTAAACTGGCTAACGAGGTAATTGATAATGTGCGGCGTCACTTGTTTGGCGTCCTTGGGGGTGCCAAACTTGTAATACTGGGCGATGCATTCCTGACGGATATCTGCCACCGTAACAGATGCTCTGGCGACAGAAACCGAGGCCGTTACAACGAGCGCAATGATCGACATCGCCAAAGTGACCGGCCGCAACCACTTTGTCTCCCTCTTGGCATGCAGAACCGCGGCGACGATCCCGATCACCGAGAGCACCACCACCGCCGAACCCTTGATCTCCAAATCGATCTTGAAGACGATCAGAAAGAGTGCCAGCGATACGAAACCCATAACGATCGAGAGGGCCAGGTCCCTAATCATGTCGGCCATCTTTATACATGGCAGGGCGAGATCATCGGCAACGCCTCTTATCGGCCTGCCGATGAAGCTCGGTAACAGATCGACCGCTTTATGCCAGCCAAACCTCGCGGTCGCCAAGATGAAAGCCAGCAACCCTTCTATGATCACGATCTTCGCAGCGAGGTACATGAGGATCAAACCAACCAATGCTACCAGCGGGACGATTACCACCTCTCCCCAATTGCGAATCTCGCCGGCGTCGCCCAAGCTCGGTACGAAGTGCGAAACCATGGCGAGAAGACAACATCCAACAATCGCGACGATTGATAACCACTTCGCTCGCTTGAGCTGGCGCCTGCTGGCATGGTAGTGGCCGAGCAAGATGTTGCCCGCTTCTCGCACATGCGGATCGCGAACGATCTCGTTGGCCTCGTTCCGCACCGTCTCTTTGAGGCCAGCGCGATTCTTGTACCCCAACCAACCGAGGTAGGGAAAAATCAAGCCGCGTAACAATGATCCCAGCGTTTCCATGGTTAACTCCTTATCCCAAAGAGGTTATACATTTGGGGCAATATCAGATCGTTGAGGGCGAAGACGGCGCCCGGTTTTTTTTCGCTTGCTTTCTTATCTTGTTCAAAGACATGTTCCCTGAAGCCATCCCTGTCCTTGATATTGTGCTTCCAAGAGAAATCGTTGATCTCTCTTTTTCGCTTGGCGCTTGTGGCGAAACTCGCGGCGCTCGCAGTAACGCGAACGTCGAATGCTTTGGCCTTCCCCGGGAGTGCGGTAACAAGTTCT
>CAIQCM010000120.1 GCA_903870305.1 uncultured bacterium | reverse complement strand
GCGCCGACGGTTTTCAGGATGCCGATCGAGAAAGGTGATCCATTCGCGCCGTCGCTTGGTCGGATAGGGGAGAACGTCGGTCTCTTTGGTAAACCTTTAGACCAAACACTAACAACCAAAAACAAACAACCAATCATCGCGGGGATCGTGAACGGCAAGGCGGTTACGGTTACCCTCGACGATCGAGCGTATCAAGCAACGCTCACGGGGGCGGGCGAAGTCAAAAATTTCTCCTTTACGCCGTCGTTTAAGATCGGCACCGGCTACCACTACATCCGCTTGGGCGCCCTTCGCGACGGCACCGTCGCGTGGAGTCCGACCATCGAATTTAAAGTACTAACAACTAACAACTAAATTTCAAGGAAAGTTCCAAATATCAATTTACAAATTTAAAATTGTAAACGGCGTTCTTGGAATTTGGTTCTTGGTTCTTGAAATTTTCCTTGGGATTTAGTTCTTAGTTGTTAGTTCTTACTTATAACATGAACATCTTGCCAAATGCTGATGTTCATGTTATAAGTATTTAATCGCCAAAAAGCGCGATTTTTTATTCATCATACAGGCGCTGCACACGGCCTTGTCTTAAACGGCTGCAGCGACCGAAGTAAAAAGGCCGGAAAATCTATGTCACAACCTAATTCAAATATGCCATCGCTTCTCGAGATGCTTAGCGCGGGCATGCATTTCGGGCATCAAAAGGCGCGACGCCACCCCAAGATGCAGCCGTACATTCACTCGGAGCGCAACGGGGTGAACATCATCGACCTCGAAAAGACGACCGTCTTGCTCGAAAAGGCATTGAACTTTATCCGCGACACGGTGGCCGCGGGCGGCGTCATTCTCATTGTTGGCACCAAAGAACAGGCCAAGCCGATCGTGGAGCGCGTTGGCAAGGAAACCGGCATGCCATACATCCACCGCCGCTGGCTCGGAGGCACGCTCACGAATTTCCGCATGATCAAAGACAACTTGCTCGCGCCCTATCTCGACCTCAAGGGCAAGATCGAGCGCTCCGAACTCGGCAAGTACACAAAAAAGGAACAGCTGGAATTTGTGAAAAAGACCGAAGACCTCGACATTAAGGTCGGCGGCTTCGCCGGCCTCACCAAATTGCCGGAAGTGGTCTTTCTCTTGGACCTTAAGACCGAAGCGACAGCGCTCGCCGAGGCCGTCGACACCAAAGTGCCGATCGTCGCCGTCTGCGACACCAACGTTAATCCGAGCGACATCGCTTATCCTATTCCCGCGAACGACGACGCGGTCAAGTCGATCGAGATCGTCATGAACCTGGTCGCCGAAGCGATCAAAGAAGGCAAGAAGCTCTACGCTGAACGGCCGATCGTGACTCAGGAAAAGAAGTAAGAAAGAACGACATTCCCTTGAAGAAGGGAATCCAATCTCGCTTGGTCGGACGGTCGCCCAATATGGATTGGATCCCCGATGTCGCTCGGGGATGACAAATAGAACGGATTAGATATTAGAAATTAGACATTAGATATTAACAACAATATGGGAATTGATCTTTCAACCATCAGCAAAATAAGAGAAATGACCGGCGCGGGAATTGTTGACGTTAAGAAAGCGCTGGAAGAGGCGGGGGGAGATGTTGAAAAAACCATCGATGTCCTCAAAAAGAAAGGCGCGATCAAAGCCGCCAAAAAGGCGACCGAGCGCACGGCGCATGAGGGCATTGTTGAATGCTATGCGCACGCCGGCGGCAAGGTCGGCGTTATTGTCGAGGTGCTTTGTGAAACCGACTTTGTGGCCAGAAACGAAGAGTTCAAAGCGTTGGCGCACGACCTGGCGCTTCACATTGCCGCCACCGACCCGATCTACGTTTCGCCGGAAGTCGTTCCGCCGGAAGTCGTTGAAAAGGAAAAGTCCTTGGCTTCCGAAGAATTCGCCGGTTCGGGCAAGCCGCCAGGCGTGATCGAAAAGATCATCGAAGGCAAGCTTGGCAAATGGTATTCCGACACCTGCCTTATGTCGCAAGCGTTCGTTAAAGACGAGGACGTCACGGTGAAAGACCTGATCAATAATGTCTCCGCCAAAGTGGGGGAGAAGATCGAGGTCAAGCGTTTTTGCCGCTTTGCGATCGGCGGGTAGGGCGTTTTATCAACTTGAGTTTTTACACAGACCGCTCATCATTTGGGCGGTTTTGTGATATAATAGCGTCAAGATGAAACATAAAACATGAAACATGAAACATTCCGGCGTTCCGCAGGGCGCAAATAATGCTTCATGTTGCGTGTTTCATGCTTCATAATATAAATACTATGGTAAGAGTCGCCATCAACGGTTTCGGCCGCATCGGCCGGAATGCATTTAAGGTCATTATCGATAAACCCGGCGTCGAGGTGGTTGCCATTAACGACCTTACCGACCCCGCCATTCTTGCGCATCTCTTAAAGCATGATTCGGTTTATCGTGGCTGGAATCACGATGTGAAGTCCGACAAAACTAATTTGATAATCGACGGCAAAAAAATTCCGGTCTCGGCCGAGAAAGAGCCGGCCAAGTTGCCGTGGGCGCAGTATAAGGTTGATGTGGTTATTGAATCGACTGGCCGCTTTACCAAGCTCGAAGCGGCGCAAGAGCACCTTAAGGCCGGCGCGAAAAAAGTTGTCATCTCGGCGCCCGCCAAAGGCGTGCCCACCTATTTGATCGGCGTGAACGCCGACAAGATGAAACCGGGCGACACTATTGTGAATAATGCTTCCTGCACGACCAATTGCATTGCTCCGCCCGCGGCCGTGATCGAAAAGGTCTTCGGCATAAAAAAAGCGATGATGACCACCGTGCACTCGGTGACGGCGGAACAGAATTTGGTCGACGGCTTGCCGCCGTCCGGACACCCCGACTTGCGCCGCGCCAGATCCGGGCTCGTCAATATGATCCCGACCACCACCGGCGCGGCCATTGCCACCGCCGAGGTTATTCCGTCGCTTAAAGGGCTCTTCGACGGCATGGCCATCCGCGTGCCGACCTTGGATGTGTCGCTGGCTGACTTTACTTTCTTGCTGAAGAAAAAAACCACCGTTGAAGAAGTCAACGCCGCTTTCCGCGCGGCTTCGAAGAGCAAAGAGATGAAAGGCGTCCTCGGCGTCACCGACGAGCCGCTGGTTACCTCCGACTTTGTCGGCAATACCAATTCTTGCATCGTTGACCTAGAGATGACCAAAATTGTCGACGGCGACATGCTTAAGGTCCTCGCTTGGTATGACAACGAATGGGGCTACTCCTGCCGCCTTGTCGAAATTGTCGAGAAGATTGGGAAGATGAAATAAGGCGCGGCAAACATTAAACATTAAACGTTAAACGTTAAATTTTAATATTTAATAATTTAACGTTTAATATTTACAAAAAATATAAAAAACCGGCGGGGCCCGAGGGGGACCGCCGGTTTGCTATTTCGAATATTGTCGCATATCTCTTTCCACGATCGAGGTCGGCGCCCACGGTTTGAGCAGGTGGATGGCGCCGAAACTCACGGCGCTCGCGCCCAGCGCACGGACACGCGCGAGATCATCGAATCCCATGATGCTTGGTGCGATCACGGGGAGCTTTCTTTGTTCAGAAAGCTCTTTGACCGCCGCCCAGTTTTGTTTTTGTGCCGGTCTTCCGGAAACGCCACCGCCCCCGCCGAGTCCTTCTTCAATTTTATGCAACGGATTCCTTTCGCCGTTCGGGAAGGCGGTTTTCCAAGGCACGCTGTTGAACGCGATCGCTTCGGCAACGCTCTCGAGACAGTAAGCGATGGCGAGGTAGTCCTGGTCGACGGAGACCTTGACGATCACAGGATGGCGCGAAACGCGTTTGACCACTTCCACGCCCGCAATGACTTCGTCGGTTCCAAAGAGCTTGTGGCCGGTGTTGGGGCATGAAGGATTTACCTCGACGGCAACCAGATCGAAGCGGTTGAGCATCTCGGCCATCTCGATAAGTTCTTGCTCATCGCCGAAGATCGATCCGACGATGTGCATCCTGCCGTAGTCGAGGCGCGGTCCGATGTGTTGGCACCACCAATCAATTCCCGGGTTGGTAAGCCCGATCTCGTTGACCGAGCCGCCGGGTATGAGGCGGATGCAGCTCCAAGGTTTCCACCAGCGCAAGTTTCCGGGACGGGGATGGCGGGTCAAGGTCTTCACGACGATCCCGCGTTCTATACTCAATGCACCACCCATTAAACCCCCGATAAACAGCTGGCACCATGACTGGCCGCCCTTTGACCCTGTAAAATGGCGGCCTATGCGTGGACAACCATTAACATTGTACGAACGAGAAAAGATTGAGGTCTATCATCGCGGGAAGATGCCGCTTCGAGAAATCGCCCGATATCTGCACCGCGACCACTCGGTCATCATTCGGGAACTCAAAAGAAACAGTGATCGGAACGGGGTGTATCGTTCGGCGGCGGCTCATCAAAGATATCAGGATCGGATCATGAAGCCGCGACGGCATAAACTCGATGAAGACGACGTTCTCCGGAATTGGATCGTTCAAAAGATGCGCGAAGGATGGAGTCCGCCGATGATCAGTGGGGTATTAAAAAACCGTCCAGACCAAGCGTGGATGAAAGGAAAAGGTGTCAGTCACGAAACCATTTATCAATACATCTACGAAGGCGCGGGGCGGTTTATGGGACTATACCAATATTTGGTCCGAAAGCACAAAAGGAGGCAGCATCGATATGCAAGAAAGAGCCGAGAAAACAAAGGTATTCTCTATATGACACCAATCAAATTCCGACCAGAAAACATCAACAACAAAGAGGAATTCGGGCATCTCGAATCCGACACGGTGATCTATCGAAACCAATCGGAATGTTTGTCGGTCCAATATGAGCGATTGACCCAGCTCGTCCGGTTCCACCGGACGCCGAACAAGTCGGCGGAGGCGACGCATTCGGCGATCGTGCAAACGATCGAATCGTTGCCGACCGAACTCATTAAGAGCGTCACCTTCGACCGCGGCACCGAAGGCGCCTGGCACTGGAAACTTCGATTAGATTATGGAATTGATACCTTTCATTGCGACGGTTATTGTTCATGGCAAAAAGGCGGCGTTGAAAACGTGAACGGCATCATCAGACGATACCTGCCGATCTCGACCGACCTGTCACAATACTCCGACGGCGACCTCATGGCGATTCAAGAGAAGATCAATAACCGGCCAAGAAAAAGTTTGGGTTGGAAAACGCCGAACGAGACCTATCGAGAGATACTTAATTCTTCAAATGTGCACCAAGTGGTGCATTGCTAAGTTGACTATGCGTACCAAGAACCAAGAACCAATTTCCAAGTAAATATTCAATGACAAAATATTAAATACCAAAGAAAGACGTTTTGAAATTTAGTATTAATTTATTGGAACTTTATTTGGAAATTGGTTCTTGGTTCTTGGTTGTTACGCGACCGTTTTCACTTTTGCACAAATGATGACAAAAGCTTAAAGGCATCTTCGTGACTCGAAACCCAATGAATGCGGGAGTCGCGTTTAAACCAGGTCATTTGCCGGCGGGCGTATTGGCGGGTGCGCGCTTTGATCCGTTCGACGGCATCGGGAAGCGACTGCTTACCGTCGAGTGCCGCGTTAAGCTCGGCGTAGCCGATCCCGCTCATGGCGGGGAGTTCCGGCGGGTACAGTTTTTTACGCAGTTCCATAACTTCGTTCATAAACCCGTCTTTCATCATTCCATCGACACGTTTATTGATCCGCGCAACAAGCTCTTCGCGTGGCACCATGAGAGCGATCTGCAAACAATCAAAAAGCGGCTTGCCTTTTTTGGTGGCATTGGAAAACTTCTTGCCCGAGAACATCGTCACTTCAAGCGCGCGAATGATCCGACGTTTGTTGCCCCCCGTCACTTTGGCCGCGGCCGGATCGATTGACACGAGCAGTTTTAAAAGCTCCGGCGTTGTTTTCTTTTCCAGCTCTTCGCGCATTTTGCTCTGAGGCGGAACTTTGGGAATGAGCAAATTATCGACGATCGCCCAAACATAAAGCCCGGTGCCGCCCACCAGGATCGGCAACTTGCCTTTTTTAATGACCGCGCGGATCGCGGCAAGCGCTTTTGTTTTGTAATCGGCAAGGTTTAACGTTTGGTCGGGTTTAACAACATCAACCAGCCGGTGCGGAAAACTTTTGTCCTTTCCCGTGCCAATATCCATTCCCTTATAGACCGTTCGGGAATCCGCGGCAATAAGTTCGCCGTTGAACTTTTGCGCCAAAGCAACGGCCAGCTCGGTTTTTCCCGAAGCTGTCGGCCCAACGATAACCAGCAATTTTGGCCTTATTTTTAGCATATCCATTGACAAAATGTCATTTTTATGATATCATTTTCTTATAACATCATAACACATTTATCTATGTTCAATCCTGAAAGATCTATCGATGAGGGGATCAACATGATCAAAGACGATGTCGTTGAACCCAAACCTCAACGCCATATAGATGTTGCCGGTGAATACGCCCAGGAATCCCTGAGAGAAGAGCTTGAAACGGCTTATGTAGACGCGGTCAACGAAACCATGATCGATGCCAAACTTTCAACCGATACGCCCGAAGGCAAACATTTATTCGACATGCTCATGACTGCAAAAAAAGATAATATCAATATTGCGATGAATACGATCGGGTTTGAAAAATCCGATGCCAAGAAAACCTTGCAGAGGATCGTTTCAGCAAGGGTTCCGGGCGCCCAAGAGGCCAATGCGTAATTGAAGATAAAAAAAAGACGAGCGCTCCGCCAACTGCGGCGCGCTCGTTTGTTATCCGCGGATCGCATGAAAGATCAGGGCGATCGTTGTTTGCAGATCGCTTCGACGTACTGCGTCGACATTGTTGAGCTTAGACCAGAACCTGACCTGCACGGAACAAAGAAGGTACCGATAATCGTTGATGCCCTCAAAGTCGCGCAGCACTGACGGGTCGGCTGGGATCTCCACAGCCCACGCCTTCTCGGACCCGATGGCGACCTCTTTGCCCAGTTGGTTTACAAGCGTTCTTTGAAGCAACGCGACCTCATGCGGATGAAGGTCGAGTTTCAATCGTTTGCCGGCGATCGTCACCAATTCTTCGACAGAACTCGCTAGATCGGTCATCGCACACCTCCTTTCGGGGTGTTTTTGCTTGGTTTTCTTAAGTTAAAGAGCCGTTATTTTTAACACGAAACAAGCCGACTGTCAAGGCCGGCTTGTGTGATATTTTGCTACTTGTTTTTTGCGATCTCGTCTTTCAACTTTTTGATGAATTGCGCCGTGGTCATTTTCTTTTCCGTTTGAAAACCGCGGGCGCGGACGGTCAATGACTTTAGTGACTTTTCCTTTTCGCCCACCACCAGCATGTACGGGGTCTTCATGGAAATAGCGCGGCGGATGTTGTAGCCGACCCGCTCGCGCGCGTCGTAAACCTCGACGCGGATCCCCTCCTCCTTAAGGAGCGCGGCGAGTTTGTCCGAGGCCTTGGCAAATTCTTTCGCCACCGGCACGATCACGACCTGCGTCGGCGAAAGCCAAAGCGGAAAAGCGCCGGCAAAATGTTCAATGGCGATCCCCAGGAAACGTTCGACCGAACCCAGAACGGCGCGGTGGATCATGATCGGGCACTTCTTCGTTCCATCGGCGTCGGTATATTCCAAGGCAAACCGTTTGGGCTGATTAAAGTCGAGTTGCGCCGTGGCAAGCTGCCACTCGCGGCCGATCGCGTCTTTGATCATGAAGTCGAGCTTGGGGCCGTAGAACGCCGCTTCGCCGACGCCGGTCGTATATTCAAGCTTGTTGGCCTTGAGAACGCCTTTCAATGTATTTACGGCGTCGTTCCACAGCGCCTCGCCGCCCAAGTACTTGTCCATCTCTTTGGGGTCGTGGGTCGAGAGCCGGACGGTAAGCGGCATTTTAAAGATCTTGTAAAAGGTCTTAATCACCTTGTAAATGTTGCCAACCTCTTTCTCGACCTGTTCCATGGTGCAAAAGATGTGGGCGTCATCCTGAGTGAGCGCACGCACGCGGGTAAGGCCGGCCAGCTGGCCGGTGTTCTCGTCGCGGTAGCAGGTGGTGTTTTCTGCGTAGCGGATGGGCAGATCGCGGTAGCTCCTCGGGCGGCTCGCGTAAATTTGCGCGTGATGCGGGCAGTTCATCGGTTTAAGCGCAAACTGATCGTCGGATTTTTTGGAAGAAACGTAAAAAATATCGTCAGTGAATTTTTCCGCATGCCCGGAGGTCTTGTAAAGATCGAGCTTGGTGATGTGTGGGATCCAGACGCGCTCGAAACCGTACTTGGTCTGCAGATTAAAAACAAAATCCTCCAGCGTGCGGCGCAAAACCGTTCCGCGCGGCGTGAACATCGGCAAACCGGCGCCAACGAGCGGCGAGAAAACAAAGAGATCGAGTTCGGCGCCAAGTTTGCGGTGGTCGCGTTTCTCCGCTTCGGCTTGCATGGTGAGATAAGCGTCAAGCTCTTCCTTGGTGGCAAAAACCACGCCATAGATGCGCTGAAGCTGGCGCTTGTTCGCATCGCCGCGCCAATAGGCGCCGGCGATCTTCACGAGCTTGAAAGTGCCGATCTCTTTGGCGGTCGCCACATGAGGGCCGCGGCAAAGGTCAACAAATTTTCCGGTCCAATAGATCGAGGCCATATCGGGCTTTTTCGCGTCCAGCTCTTGCGCTTCTTCTTCGCGAACGGAAGTGGTGCCTTTGGTAAGAAGGTCAGTCAACAATTCGACTTTCAGATCTTGCTTGCGTTCGCGGAAGAACGAGATGGCGTCGGCAATGGGCATGTCCTCGCGGCGGAACAGCTCGTTTCGCGCGACAATGTTGTTCATCCGTTTTTCAAGACGCGCCAAGTCGTTGGGGGTCAAGGTTACACCCGGATCAATATCATAATAAAAACCGTTTTCCACGACCGGCCCCACCCCCAGCTTGGCATTGGGCCAAAGTTCCAAAACCGCGGCGGCAAGCACATGGGCGGCAGAATGACGCATTATTTCGATGTTTGGCATAGGCAAAATAAGGAGGGTTAGGACTTAAGATTATAACAAAGCCGAAATAAAATAAAGGGGCTAAAAGCCCCTTTATCCATGAATAACGGCTATTTTACATTAACGATCACATGCTCTTTGATCGACGGGGCGCGGCTCACCCAGAACGGCGAGAGCACAACGGTCGCGTCGGCAACGGAATCATGGCTCTTCAAGTACGCCTTGATCGTGGCGGCATCCAATCCAACCAGGCGCGATCGGTCCAAAATGGGACTCGCGGAGGTGATGACCGCTTGTCCGCTAAAAACAGTGTCCAAGGTCGCCGTATCGGTGGCGGCCGAGGCGTTCTGCACCGTCACTTCGGCCGTGGCTATATTGTTGTCGCCCAACTCCATGTCCGAAGGCACATTGGCGCGCAAAGCGGCCGAGCCCAGGTTCTGTAATTTTTCTTTGTCGTAATAAACGCCGGTCACGGTCAGCTTGAGCAAAACGTCGAACGAACCGACGGTGTCGCCCGCCTTGGCCGAGACCGATTGCGCATCAACATTAACCAAGGTCGCCGAGCCGGTATAGCCCCGCCCGGCCGTTTGCGCAACCATGTCGGCATTTGCCTTGGCGGTAAGCTGATCCTTAAGGTCGGAAACCGCTTTGTCAATGTCAGCTTGGGAAACCGCGCTCAAGTTGCTTATCCCCCCCGACATCGGTTTTTCGGAAAAAGCGTAGACGAGTTTTTGAAGACCAACGGGCAATCCCGGAATGGTAAAGGTGGTCGGACCAATTTCGCTCGCCGCGCCGTCTTGGTCGGCGTAGACCTCAACATCTTTTAATTCGCCGTTCGCGGGAACGATCACGTTTTTCTTAATGCGGAAAAGCACGTTATCCGGCGAGAGCAAACGAGTCGTGGCAACGAGCGTTTGCGGCGCGGCGCGTTTATTCACCAGAAGAACGGTGCCGGTCGCTTTGCCTTTGACCACCGTGCCGCTCCCCGCCGCCGGATGACCGGTACTTTGGCCGCTCACATCTTCGGAAATAACCGTGCCCGGGACGGTTTCGGCGGTCGTGGTCGTAGCGGCGACGGCCACCTTGATCTCGGCGCGAACAGCGACCGGTTTGGCCGTGACAGTAATGACCGCGCGCGCCATGGTGGCGGCAATGACCACCCCCAAAAGCACCAAGGTGAGGCCGATGAAGGTGAAAGCGATGCGTTTATAAAGACGGACCGAGGCGCTCGACGCGCTGGGATTTTGATGGTTGGCCATAGTTCACCATTATACCAACAAACGAACAAAGTTGAAAATTGATCTTTACTTTACACTCCCCTCGCCCAGCAGGGATTCGATCTCTTGCCGCAACGCGTCGTTCATCGCCACAGAAAGCGAGGTGCGGACGCGGCGGGAGCGGCCGCCTTCCATGTAGACGAGTTCGACCGGCGAGGCGCCGGGGTGTTTTTCCAAAAGCGCTTTGAGCTGATTAACCATCGCGGGCTCCAACTTGGCGACAATAAGAGAAACCGATTTTTCCTCCGGCACCGATGCCGCGCCGGGGGCCGTTCGCGGTCCAAAATCCTGCTTGATCCGCGCGATCGTCTGGACATTCACAACCTCGGCGCGGTCGGCGATGATCTTTGGCATGCCGTCCTTGGACGAGATCTTGCCCGAAACGACCATCAGACGATCCTCGGCCCACATGGCGCTCCCAAGCTTGTAGATCGATGGGAAAACAATGATCTCGGTCGAGCCGGTCATGTCGGCCAGTTTTACAAACGCCATCGTGTCGTTCTTTTTGGTCTGAATATTCTTGACCGTGACAATGACGCCGCCTACGGTAACCGGCGCGCCTTCGCTTTTTAAGAGCGCTTCGGAAAGCGAAGTCGTAACGCCCGCAAACAGCGCGCCCCATTGCTGCCACGGATGTTCGGAAACATAAAGCCCGAGCAATTCCTTTTCCCACGCCAAGCGATCGGCTTTGGCCGTGGTAACGCCAGAAGCCAAGCGGATCGTTCCGCGCGAAAGTATTTCTCCGCCAAAAAGCGAGGACTGATTAGAATTCACGGCCTTTTGCCCTTCGCGCGCGAAGGCGAGCATCGGCTCGACCATGTCGAGCATGGCCTGACGGTCGCCGAAAGCGTCCATGGCGCCGGTTTTAACCAAGCTTTCAATCGACTTGCGGTTAACGGATTTTGATTTAAGGCGCATTAAAAAATCTTCAAGCGTATTGAACGAGCCGTTTTCTTTGCGCTCGCCAATAACGTTCTCAACCGTGTCCGTTCCCAAATTTTTTATCGCCAAAAGCCCGAAACGAATGTGCGTGTCGTCAATGTAGGTAAAATCCTTGAAAGATGAGTTCACGTCCGGCGGCAACACCGCAATGCCCATGCGCCCGCACTCGGCGACCGCTTCGGCGACCTTTTCCAGGTCGTCGGACTCGGCTGTCATGATCGCCGTCATGTACTCGGCCGGGAAATGCGCTTTCATGTAAGCGGTGTGGTAGGCGACAATGGCGTATGAGGCGGCGTGCGCTTTGTTAAAACCATAGGCCGCAAACGGCTCAATTAAGTGCCACAGCTCGCCGGCCAACGCTTCGCTGCCGCCGTGGGCGACGATCCCTTTCCAAAACTTCTCTTTTTGCTTGGCCATTTCCTCGGGAATTTTCTTGCCCATCGCTTTCCGGAATTTATCGGCTTCTTCCCAGGAGTAGCCGGCGAGTTTAATGGCCGTCAAAAGCACGTCATCTTGGTATGTGATAACGCCGTAGGACTGGTCGGTGATCTCCTTCATCCGCGGGTCGGGATATTTAATGCGCGAAGGATTGTGCTTTCGCGCGATATATTCCGGGATCATGTCGATCGGGCCGGGACGGTAAAGCGCCACCATCGCCTGCAGATCGAAGATGGTGGTCGGACGGAGTTCTTTCAAATATTTGGTCATGCCGTCGCCGGAGAGCTGGAACACGCCAAAGGTCTCGCCGCGCGCCAGCATTTCAAAGGTCTTCTTGTCGTCAAGCGGCAGCTCGACCAATTTAATATCAATGTTCTTGGTTATTTTAACGAGCCGAATGGCGTTTCCCAAAATCGAGAGGTTACGGATCCCGAGGAAGTCCATTTTAAGCGTGCCCGACGCTTCGACCGCGTTCATGTCGTACTGGGTGATGATCTTGTCGCCGCCGCCGGATTCTTTTTGAAGCGGCGTAAAGTCGGTGAGTGGCGTCGGCGCAATGACGACGCCCGCGGCGTGAACCGAAGCGTGGCGCACGCATCCTTCGACTTTTTTGGCGAGATCGATGACGCGCTTGGCGTCGGGGTCGCGGTTAACAAGCTCATTCAACTCGGAATTTTCGGCAATGGCGCGGTCGATTGTCATGGCAAAGCCCTGCGCGCCCGGCGGAATGAGCTTGGCGAGCCGATCGCCGAAAGCGTACGGCAAACCAAGGGCGCGCGTGACATCGCGTACGGCGGCGCGCGCTTGCATTGTCCCGAAGGTGCAAATTTGTGCCACCTTGTCGGCGCCGTATTTGCCTTTCACATATTCCAAAACCTCTTCGCGACGATTGTCGGCAAAGTCCATATCGATGTCGGGCGGCGACGGACGCGAAGGGTTGAGGAAGCGTTCGAATGGCAGTTTGAAAAAAAGCGGATTAACCTCGGAAATGCCGATCACATGTGAAACAAGCGAACCGGCGGCGCTACCGCGAGTGGTGGAGACGATTCCCTGCGCTCGCGCCCAGTTGGTATAGTCGGCGACCACCAAAAAATACGGATCATATCCTTTTTTCGAGATGATCCCCAGCTCGTATTCCAAACGCGCTACCACTTCGTCCGGCGCTTTGCCGCCGTATTTGGCATCGAGCATTTCGTGAGAAATTTTTGCCAGATAATCCTTGGCGTTCATCCCGCCAGGGGGAACGAAAGCGGGAAACACCCATTTACCCAGATCAAGTTCCAAGTTGACCGAGTCGGCAATTTTTCCGGTCATCTCGCAAGCGCCCGGGTAATCGCGGAACCGCTCTTCCATGAGCGCGCCGGCCGGAAAACTCACGTCCAAGGAACGCATGTCCAGCCGCTTGGGATCGTCGACCGTTTTTCCCGTTTGCACGCAAACCAAAATATCCTGCGCATCGTTGTCGCCCGGATCCAAGTAGTGGCTGTCTTGGGTTGCAACGAGCGGGATGCCGAACTCTTCCGAAAGTTTGGAAAGCCCGCGGTTTACAATGTCCTGTTCGGGAACGGTCGGGTGACTTTGAATTTCCAAATAAAAATCTTTTCCAAAATAACTCTGATATTTTTTTATAAGCTCGCGCACGCGATGCGTTTCATTCGATAAAATTGCTTTGGGGATTTCGCCATTAAGGCATCCGGACAAAGCAATGATCCCCTCGCCCAACTCGGCTAGGAGCTCATGGTCAGTCCGCGGTTTGTAATAAAACCCTTCAAGCGACGCGCGCGTGGCCAGCTTCATTAGGTTGCGATACCCCGTGATGTTCTTGGCAATAAGCGTGAGGTGCGAGGTGTCGTTCTCCCCGCCGCGGCCGGACTTTTCAAAACGCGACTTAGGCGCGACATACGCCTCCATGCCGATAAGCGGTTTAATATCTTTTTTCTTGCACGCCTGATAAAACTCGATCGCCCCGTACATGGCGCCATGGTCGGTGATCGCCACCGCGTCCATGCCGTGGAACTTCACCTTATTTACCAGCTGGTCGATCTGGGTAAGACCGTCCAATAAGCTGTAATGGGTGTGGACGTGGAGGTGGACGAAACGGGACATGTGGTTAGGGAGTAGTGAGTAGGGAGTAGTCGCCGAATTCGTATAGATTACATCGGATAATATCTAATGTCTAATTTATCAATTGCACCAAAAAACGCCCATTTGGGCGTTCTAAGAGGTCATTTTTCTTCCAAGCGATAGCGTTCATTTTCTTCAAGCAAAATATCGCGGGCGGAGATGGCCAAACGCTTTAATATCTCGCCGGATCGATGGAATATGGTGAATTCGGTTTTTGTAACTGCCTCGATCATAGGCATAATGATCGGTAAAAAATAATTGTCGCACCATGCGCTTCCCAAAACGAAAAGCTGATGGGTAACGCTTAATGAGTTGTCGATTAGGTCGGCGAGCTTGATGATCCGCACCTGTTCGTCGGCTGAGGCGATTTGTCGCACATAGCGACACTGATCCGCATCGCTTTGGCGATTGGTCATGTCTTCGATCAACTCAAGACCTCGTTCGCCGAAAACCACCTCAAGTTCGGCACACGTCACCGATGTGTCTTCGAGCGCGTCGTGCCCCAACGCGGCAAGCGCCATATCTTCTCTTTCTTTAATGGTTCCTTCTTGCGTATAAGAAAGTACGACTTCTATGAGTCGTGATACGCGGTCCAAGTGATGCCAATCCGGCTCTCCGCCTTTGCCGCGAATACTGCCAGTATGGATGGTTTTTATATAGGCGAGCGTCGTGGCGCGCTTATTTGTGCGGTCGATCATATAAAAAATCCGGTGCCGCCATTATAGCGGACACCGGATGGAAAAGAAAGGCGCTTAGTGCGTCAACGCTTTGGCGCGGATAACGCATGCGCGGAAGTATGCGAGGTGACCTTCGGCATCGCCGAGAGTTACCCGATGACCTTCGAAGGTCTCGGCAAAAAGCGGGAATGTCCTTGTTCGACCGGCCAGCAGCATGACAAGCGCTGTCGAGACCCGACCGCAACCGTCGCGCCATGGATGAATGACGCCGTCCATGACATGGTCGACATAAGCCATTGTCGCGACCGCAGCTTCCTCGTTTCCGCTTGCATCCATGCGCGTCTGCAGCGAACCGTAGAAACGATCCAGGCAATCGTGAATTAAGAGTGGTGGAATTTGCAGCTTGAGATATGGTGGCGTCCAAAGGCGATACCGCTGATCAAAGACCAGTGGCCGGTCGCCAAAGATCATCTCGTGGCGGCGGCGAACTTCTTCAAGCGCCAAGTACTCATTTTCATATTGCCTGTCGCTCGTTACTCCTTGGTTAACGAGATCGAACCAGTGCCGGCCAACCGCATGCCATTCGGCGATCGTAGACGGGAATGTGGCGGATATAAGCCGCGATCCGACGTCGGCGATGAGGCATTCTGAATTTTTTCTTACCTGTTCGGCTAGCGTCGGAACGGTCGATCCAGAAAGAAGCAAACGGCTTTTACCGGAGACGGCGGCGCTCGAATCTTGCCCGCGCGCGCTGCGGCTGCGGCGCGTGAGATTGAAACGAAAAATGGCATTCCATCGATCAAAGAGCGATTCATCCATGTGTCCTCCTTATTGCCAGCTCAAATTAGCAGAAACGCCCTTCGCAGTCAATTATCCATTGACATTGATAACGACGATGCATTAAAATAACGTCGACCCGACCTAACTAAGAAGGAGTGGCGCCATGACGAAACGTTATTTGGTCGGAGGTCCCAGCAACTCCGGCAAAAGCACCTTTGCTCTTTCGCTTGTAAAGCATCTGAACTGTCTCGGGATTTCCGCCGAAGCCGTCGAGTTGGATGTCTGGGGAAACAGCTACCCCGCTTTCCGTGGCGAAGTACCGTTCCATGACAGACCGAAGCATAAGGACTTCAATTGGAATTGGGAATCGGCGCTCCGTGGCCGTCTCAAACAGTTTCAAGGATCCGAAGCCAAATATGTCTTCGGGGACATGCCCGGAAAACTAGGACGCGCCTCGGCCTTCATTTGCGACAACGCGAAACCCGATGGTGCAATCGTGGTTTCGAGATCGCTCGAGGGCGTCCTCGAATGGAGACGCGTATTCGAAGATTGGTTTTTCCCGATTGTTGCCGAAATACTAACCATGATGGAAATGCAACCCATTATCGTGGTCGGTATGGATCGCGTCGTCTCGGGCGACAAACCCGATATCCGTTCTTTCGCCGAACAGCTGATCAACAAAGAAGCGGGGGTGACGACTGCCAAAATCGGCCGCCGTGCCACCGCTCGCTAAGCGATCTCACAACAAAAAGACCCCGGCCAAAAGCCAGGGTTTTTCTTTTAGTAGTTTATATCCGCCGACGGCCTATTTCCCTTTTCTTTTCTTCGCGGCCGACATTTTTTCCATGAAGATCTTCATACCTTCGGCGCCGATTGAGGCAATGTTCATGAAAGAGCCGAATTTGGTTTTGACTTGCCCCGCCGCCGCTTCGACAGCATCGGCCGCCTTTTTGATTCCATGCACCGTGTCGCGCGCATCCTTTAGGATGCCGATAAGGTAATAGATCGCCCAGGAAAGAAAAATAGCCAACCACAGCACGGCAAAGGCCAGAACAATGAATAAAACATCTTTTGTGCTTGCAAGGTACATACTCTTTAAAATACATCGATTATGTTAGTTATTTACTATAGCACATTTTTAAAGTTTTATCAAATGTGATGAAGTTCTTACGAAATCGCGAATCAGTTACGAATTTACGAATAGGACGCCGCTGCGTCGCCCCCAAGCGCACATCTCTCGATTCGACGACAGGCCTGTTTCAAACGCAACTTCGTGGCCTTCCCGCCGAACCTCACCCTACCCTCTCCTTGATTAAGGAGAGGGGTTGGATACGACTCCTTCTCCTCATTCGAGGAGAAGGGTAGGGATGAGGTTGGTGGCAAAGCTGCATGGCCGCAATGTTAGCGGGATACATCATGATTGAGACACAAGATGGGGCGACATTATAAAAAAAGATCGCCGCTAAGCGGCGATCTTTTTTGTTAAAAGCTACTCTCTTATTGTCGCGTGGAATTTGTGCTCGAGCATCCGCGAAACCTTGGCGTGGATGGCGTCGACCTCGTCGGCGACGAGGGTGCGCGCTGTTGATTGATAGGTAAGGTGATAGGCGAGGTTCTTTTTTCCTTCTTCTATCCCCTTGCCTTCGTAGTGATCGAAGAGTTCGACCGCGACAATGAGCGGATCAACGGCTTTGACCGCCGCAACGATAAATTCATGTTCGGTTTTTCGGGGAACGATGAAAGCGATGTCGCGGAGGATCGGCGGATAGGCGGATGGTTCGCGATAATCGGCCGACGGCTTGGCGGCTTTGACGAGTTCGGCCACGTCGACGAGCGCAAGAGCGACCCGCGATTCTATGCCGGCTTTGGCGCGCGCGTCGGGCGTTAGTTCGCCCAGCGTGCCTATGACCGCATCGCCCAGATGGACAGAGACGGAACGGCCAGGGTGCCAAAAATCGTTCTTGGGAAAGTCCTTGCCAAAAGTGATATTAATGTGAAGCGCGGAGGCCATGCGTTCAAGGAGCCCTTTGGCCGAATAGAATATTTCGCCTTGGTCGCGACCGACGCCGCCGGACATCGACCGTCCCCAAACGACAATGCCCAGACCCAAGGTCTCGACCGGCAGTTCGTCGGCATCGACGGCGGGCGTGAACACGTTGCCTATCTCAAAGCCGGAACCGGCGTTGAAATTCTTTTCATTGATGCGCACCGCTTCAAGAAGCCGCGCGCGATGCGAGGGACGCAAGAACTCAAGGTCGTTGGTCAGCGGATTCGCAATACGCGCGACCGGCGTCTCCCCCTCCCCGGCTTGTTTCAGCGCCTCGGCGCCGACGAGCGAAACGCTCATCATGTCGGCGCACCCGGCGCCCGCAAGCGACTCGCGCACGCGTCGTTCAATGTCAAAAACAGGATCAGGCGCTTCGCCGGAGACGCCCGGCGGAATAATAGACGGCAATTTATGATAGCCGTAGAGGCGGGCGACCTCTTCGACGAGGTCTTCGGCGATTGCAACATCCCCAATGCGCCAATATGGAACCTTGGCTGTTATTTTCGACGCGCTTGCGATCGTCTCGAAACCCAAAGCGGTCAAAAATTTCTTTATAACCGCGGGCGCAATATCAATTCCGATCTTTTCACAAAGCGCCTTGGTTGCAATAGAAACGCGCGGCGCGGTCTCGCGGCGCGCGATCTCGTCGGCGGACGCCACCAATTTCCCGCCGCAGAGCGCCAATACTAATTCCACGGCGCGAGCCAAGGCCGGCGTAGTCAACCCTTGCGGCACATTCTTCTCAAAGCGCATGGCGGCGTCGGAGCGCAAGTTAAGCGCTCGGCCGGTGCGGCGTACCGAAGTGCTGTCGAAGCAAGCCGCTTCCAAAACAATGTTCTTCGTTGCTCCGGTGACACCGGAACCCTCGCCGCCCATGATGCCGGCGATCGCGATCGGACTTGTCGCGTTCGCGATCACCATCATGCCCGGCTTAAGCGCATATTCTTTGCCGTC
>CAIQCM010000119.1 GCA_903870305.1 uncultured bacterium | reverse complement strand
TGATCTGACCGACCGAAAGCCCGACCGCAAGCATCGTCGTCATGATCAAAAGCGCCATGAGCAAGGTGCTGCCGCGCCGGGTGAACGATGAACGATGAACGATGAACAAATCCGATCCTGTTCGGATGGAACGTGAATTGTTCATTGTGCGTTGTTCATTGTTCATAAATATCACCGCAAATACAGCCGCGGGGTGACGGTGGTTTGAAGCGCGTAGACCCACCGGTCGGCCGCGTCGTTGGCGCTCAGCCCTTGGCCGTGGAATTGCGCGACGATCGTAACGATCGGCTGAGCGTTGGAATCGTATTGTCCCGTTGATTGATTAAAATTGTACGGATCCATGTTCGGTGTGACGTAAAACTTAAGGTTATCAAGGCTGACGCCTTTGGGCGAAAGCGGCGCCCAGGTTACCCCGTTGTCGGTGGTTACGTTAATGCAATTATTGCCGTCGCTATAGCATTCGCTCGGCGTGGCATCGAGCCAAATGCGGCTTTTGTCGCCGGTTCTCGGATTAACAAGCGCGAGCGTCGTCATTGGTTGCACCGGCAACGTGCCCGCGTAATACGTATAGTCGATATTGGAAACGCGAACAGCGCGCGCGAGCGCTTCAAGCGAAGCGCGTGCATCGGCCTGGAGTTTGGCACGCACGATTATTTGCCGCGCATAGTGCATGTTCTGCGTGTAAATATCGCTAAAGGCGATCATCATGACCGAAAAGATCGCCATCGTGATGAGCGCTTCAATTAGCGTAAAACCGCGGCGGATCCTTATTTTTTTATCTCCAATCATAAATTGTTTCGACGGCGGAAATATTGTGATTCTGACCTTTGTCCGGCCATTGCACCGTCGAGGTGACCCGGACGCCTATTTTAGTGTTGGCGCCGCAATCAAAACCGGATTGGGCGATCGATTCAACCGATCCGTCCCAGCAAATCGCGTCCAGCGTGACGAGGCGGCTGTATTTGGTCACGCTTGTGCCGGCCGGCTGGGGAACAGCCACGGTTCCTTGCGCCATGAGTCCGGCGTTCGCGCCGGAGGTATACACATAGACCTTGGCCAAGGCGTCGGTGATGGCGCTGGGCGCCCCTCCCAAGGGGTTATTCACGAACGACCACAAAGATGTCGACGGATCAAAAGCCAAGCCAAAAGTGTAATCCGAGGTCGCACCGGAGCCGATATACATGCCGGCGTCAAAAGCGGCGTCGTTGATCCAGTTGTTGTTCCGTTTCGCCACCACGACCTCGATGCCTTCGCGAGCCAAATTTGCCGCGACGGTCATGTATTCGTTCGAGGTTCGCGAAGCGCCGGCGGAAATGACCATGCCCATGAGCGGAGTCACCGCCATGACCAAAATACCCATCGCCGCCAAGGTCTCAATCAGACCGAGGGCGCGGCGAGTTTTTAGTTTCGTGTGACGAGTTGCGCGTCCGGACATATTATTGAACCATGACAAGGCCGGTGCGCTTTTGCACCGTCACGGTCTTGGTAGCGTTCGTCTGGGCGTCCTTCAACACGACGGTCGTGAGGCAATTCGACGAGCAAGTGATGAACGGAGACGCGTTGGTCGAATCGTAAATGAAATTGAGGTCGTATAGGGTCGCCGACCTCGTCGGCGGATTGTCCGCGCTCGTGATCGAACTCATGGTAATGCCGGAAGGCAAAGTGACCGTTCCGCTGGGAATGGCCTCGCCCACCGTGAAACTGCCAAACGAAGAATAATCGGCGCCGATCATGTATTTGTTATTGCTGCCGTCGGTGTCAAACCGCACGCCGTAACGGGTGACGTACTGGCTCACGCAATTGGTTGGAAACGAAGCGTCGCAGGCCGAGCCGGATAAGCAGACCTTGTTGTCGGTCGAACAAATAAGCTGTTTGGCGTTCGCGTAAGCCAGACCCTGCGCTTGCTTAATGCGCGAAGCCATTTCGTCGGCCGCGCCGGAGAGCCGGCGATTGCGATCGGCGCGACGGTAATCGATGATATCGACAACTGAAAGCATTGCAAAGATCGTGCAAACGACCAGCACTTCAATGAGCGTAAAGGCCTTTCTACCACGCATACCAGAAGAACGGAAAAAAACTTAGAGGCAAGATAAGCACGGCCGCGGCGCCGAGGGCCAAAAGCGGTCCCATGGGAATGGTGTCGTCAAGTTTTTTCCTTTTTAGAATCATCAAAGAAAAAACAAAGACAAGACCAAGAACGTATGATGAAAAGATCGAAACGATGACGAACGGCCAGCCGACCATAGCGCCCACCATGGCGCCCAATAAAATATCGCCGTCCCCCACCCACTTCCCGCGCGAAAGAACGTACTGAGCGCCGAAGAAGGCGGCGCCGAAAGCGGCCGCAAGCAAATACCACATCCAGTCGCCCGGCTTCATAAAGATATTAGCCGTGAGCGCGACAAGGCCGCCGGTGATTGAGAACGCATCGGGTATCTCGCCGTAGCGAGCGTCGTAAATGAAAACAAGCGCCAAAAAAACCAAGAAAAATGCAAGGCGCATTGCCATAAAAAAATTCTGGCTCGAACCGGAACACATCAGGCCAAAACCGCAATAGTGGTAATAAGCGCCCAAAAAAGCCGCGCCCATGCCAAGCTCAAGCGCCATATACGACCAGCTAAACTTCGTTTTGCAATAGCGGCAACGGCTGCGGCAAATGAGCTGGCTCACGATGGGGATAAGATCGATCGCCTGCAATCGCTTATGGCAAGAAGTGCATTCCGACCGCCCGGTCACGATCGAGCCGCCGTGGCGCGCGCGATAAAGCCACGCCGAGGAAAAACTCCCGACGCAAGCCCCGAAAAAGAATACGAAAAACGCCGTGATCATATGACTATGATACCACGGCGCTTTTATTTTTGGGAGGGATTATGAGCAGATGACTCCCGACGGGGAGCTGATGCACCTGGTTCCGCCAAGCGGGTTGCTGCTGGCCGATTCCAGCTCCCACAATATCTGGTAGGTCGTCGCATAGGCGCCGGCGGCATAGGCCGTATCTGAACCATAGCAGTAATTTCCAACCACGCTGCCAGCGGCCCATGGAAAGGTTCCGCCGGTCGGACAGGCATCTCGGGTCGTACCGCCGCCCGGAATCGGGATAGGATACGCCGGAACGGTCGTGTAGGCGGTGCCGACACAAGAGGTTTTATATATATCAGTGTCGGTAGCTCTGGTGGTTGCCGCACACAGCACATTTCCACCGATCGCATAAGTCGCTGTGGTGGCGCCGTTTGTCGGAGGATAACCGCCTTTGTCGGAGTAGAATTGCTCCAATCCGGTGGCAAGCTGCTTCATCGTGGCAATGCGTGTGGTGTCGCGCGCTTTGGTGCGGGCGGAACCCAACGAAACAGCGGCGATGGTCGAGAGCAAAGCAATGATGGAGATGACCACCAAAAGCTCTACGAGCGTGAAACCTTTCTTGGTTAAAATTTCAATTTTCATAGTTTTGTTTATAAATTCGTTCGCGACGGATGAAAATGTAACCGTTTCCAAACGGTTAACCGCAAAAACTTTTCCACAGCCCTTTAATTGTTGAGAACATTTCGACATATCCGATTATGAAGTTTTTAATTATACCACAATACTTTTTGTTGTGGAAGATAGAACGAAACATGTAAATACAAAAAAACGCCGTGATCATGCTTCCATGATACCACGGCGCTTTTCTTTTTGGGAGGGATTATTGACAGATGACTCCCGACGGGGAGGTCATACACTTGGCCCCGCCCAGCGGGTTATTGGCGGCACTCTCAATTTGCCACAATATCTGGTAGGTGGTCGCATAGGCGGTCGCCGACGTATAGGCCGTATCGGAACCGTAGCAGTAATTAGCAACTGCGGTTGAGGCGTTCGCAAATGGGAATCCCGTAGCGGGACAAGTTCCCAGCGTCGTACCGCCGCCCGGAACCGGGGTCGGATACGCCGGAATAGTCGTGTAGGCGGTGCCGGTGCAAGAGTTGGTATATATATCCGTAGTCATACCTCTTGTGGTTGCCGCACACAGGACGTTTCCACCGATCGCGTAGGTCGCGACGGTGCTGGAGGCGTGGTTTGCCGCAGGATAACCGCCTTTGTCGGAGTAGAATTGCTCTAATCCGGTGGCAAGCTGCTTCATCGTGGCAATACGTGTGGTGTCGCGCGCTTTGGTGCGGGCGGAACCCAACGAAACGGCGGCGATGGTCGAAAGCAAAGCAATGATGGAAATGACCACCAAAAGCTCTACGAGCGTGAAACCTTTCTTTGACAAGTTCTTCATTTTGTTACCCCCTTTCTGAAATCGTTCGCTGTAGATCCGTTCGTTTAACGTTTCCAGCTGGATGAACGCAAAGCGACTTTTCCACAGCTCTTTGATTTGCTTCTAGGATTATACCATGTCCCGCACGTCAGCCGCTAATACTGATTGTCCAGCGCGAACATGGGAAGAACGATGGCGGCGACCATGAGCAACACGCCGGCGCCGAGGATCAGAATGATGACCGGCTCGATAAGCGTGACAAGACCGCCGATCAGGTTCTCGATCTCGCGACCGTAAAAGTCGGCCAAGCGTTCCAAGATCTCCGAAAGCCGGCCCGTCTCTTCGCCAACTTCGAACATTTGGCTCACCATGGGGGGCACTGATCGCGGGTGCTTTAAGAAAACCGTGGAAAGCGGCCGGCCGTCGCGAACTTCTTTGACGGTTTGGAGAATGATGTCGCGGTAAACCTCGTTTCCCACCACGTCGGCCGTCACTTCCAGGGCCGAAACCGCGTCAACGCCGCCGTCCAAGAGCGTCTTCATGCTGCGCACCATGCGCACCACGGCGAGGCGCTGAAAGATGCCGCCAAAGATGGGAAGCCGCAAGGTGATGTAGTCGTATCGGCGCTTGCCTTCCGGCGTCCCCAAATACCAAACGCCGGCGACGACTGCGGCGACGACTGCAATTATCATCGCCCACCAAAAATTTTTGAAGAAATTACTAACCGCAATAAGCAACTGAGTCGGCCACGGCAACGTGCCGCCGGCCTCAATGAGCGAGGCGGTCAGTTGAGGCACGACAAAGGCCATCATCGCAAAGCCGATGCCAAGCATCGCGACAATGATGAAGGCCGGATAATACATCGAGCCCTTGACCTTGGAGATCAGGTCGTAGTCCTTTTCCATCTGGTCGGCCAGATAATTGAGCACTTGCTCGATCTGTCCCGAGGTCTCACCGCTCCTGATCATGTTGGTATAGAACGAACTAAAGGCCTTGGCATTTTTCGCGAGCGCCGCCGACAAGCGTCCGCCGGCTTCAACGTCGTTGGCCGCATCCCCCACCATGGCGCGCAATTTTTCATTGCTCGTTTGCTTGGCCACCGTGCGCAGCGACTGGACAATGCTGACGTTCGCCGAGACCAGCACCGCGAGCTGTCGCGAGAAAACCACGATGTCGCGTTTTTTGATGCCGGAAAAGAATGACTCGAGCGGCACTTCGTAGATCTTTCTCTTCTGGCGCGGCACGAGCGTGATAACGTTAAGCTGACGGTCGCTTAAAACCGTCGAGGCATCGCTTACGGAAAACGCCTCAACAATGCCTTCAACCGTCTTACCGTCCGCCTCGCGCGCTTTGTATAGAAATTCGGGCATGCTATTTTTTGATTACGTTATTGTAGCTGCCTTTTGCGGCAGCGACTCGATGCTAATATACTAATTGATACGAATATAGCGAATCCAATACGAATTCGTAGCGCATTAGTCATATTCGTATCAATTCGTATATTAGCAACGATCCAAGGACGCATCAGCGTCCAACTATTTTACCACACCTTCGGACATGGGCGGTATGCGAATCGGCGAACCCAGCTGGGAGCGTTCCATTATCTCCATTTCCACGATCGTCTTATCGCGGCCGTACTTGAGGCGGGAGAGCTGCTTCACCGCGGCGGCAAGTTCTTTGTTACCGGGCCGCGGCGGGTAGGTCTGCATATTAAACGGTTTTGATCCGGTATTTTCGATCAAAAGCTTGGTATAGGCCGTATATTTGGCCACGTTCACGAGGTCGTACGCGTTAAAGGTCGGCGCGAATTCTTTCTCCAAAATTTGCGCGTCCTCAATGCCGATCCGGAAAGCCATCATCGTACCGGCGTTCCCCAGGACCGCATCGCGATACTTTGTATCCCCTTTTGGAGCAAGTTGCCCCATGTATTGATGGGCAATAATAAGGTTAAGCTTGTATTTGCGGGCTTCGCTCAAAATAGTGCTGATCGAATCGGTGATAAAGTTTTGGAACTCGTCGATATAGAGGTAAAAATCGTTTCGTTCGTCTTCGGGAACATCGGCGCGCGACAGCGCGGCCATCGTTAGCTTGGAAACAATAATGAGCCCCAACAGCTTGGCGTTCACATCTCCCGTTTTTCCTTTGGACAAATTGACAAGCAAAATTTTCTTTTTGTCCATCACCTCGCGAAAGTTGAAGCCGGACTTGGTTTGTCCGATGATGTTGCGCATCATCTCATTTTCCACAAAGCGGCCGACCTTGGAAATAAGGTAGCCCAGCATTTCCGACTTGTGGAAATCCGAGGTCTTGGCCATTTCTTTGTCCCAAAAAGCGCGCACCACCGGATCCTTGACCTTCTTGATCCATGACTCGGCAAACTCCTTATCCGAGAACATGCGCGGTATTTCGGCGATCGTACCGGGGTTCTCCAGGTCCGCCATGAGGGTCAGCATGACGTTGCGCATGTTGTGTTCAAACGCCGGACCGATCATTTCCGGCGGGAAAAGTTCGTAGAAAATGGCGATCATCTCTTGAACGGCCATGTCAACATGGTCCGGGCTCGTCGCCTCGAGCATATTAAGGCCGACCGGACGCTTGGTGTCCGACGGGTCAAAAATAATGACATCGTCGGCGCGCTCCGGCGGAATATGCCGCAAGACGCTTTCAACAAAATCGCCGTGCGGATCGACAACGCAAACACCCTCGCCGTTTTGTACATCCTGAATTGCCATATTCACCATAACCTCCGTTTTTCCAACACCGGACCGACCAATGACATAGACATGCCGCCGCCGATCCGAGCGCTTCATCTTTATGACCGTCTCAATGCCACGGTATTCGTTAAAACCCAAAACAATTCCCTCTTTTGGAATATTGACCGGCGGCGCGGCGTGCCTGGCGGCGAGCCAATAAATATTCGGCGTGGAGATCCACGGCCCCGGAAAGTGAAAGACCGAGGCCGCTTCTTCGGCGTTCAGCACGATCTTTTTTCGCTCGTCAAAACCGCGATAAATGAACAGCTTAATGAAAGTATCTTTAAAGGTAGGCGTCACTTTTTGAAAGCTGTTGCCATACTGATAGATGTTGAATTGGCTCCAGGCGTTCACAATGTCCGAAACGTGCTTGTCGGCCGTCTCTTGGTTGGAGGCGGCGGCCACAATGCGGATATTCATTTCCAGGCCGGATTTGGCGGCCTTTTCCTCAAGCCCTTTGACCATTTCTTCTTCAAGCGGCGTGAGTTTGCGTTCGACCGAGGGTTCGCCTTTGGTTTTTGGCTTGGCTGAAAGCTGGCGCGCAAATTCGCCGAGTCCGCCTTTGGCCTTTTGCGTGGCCTCGGCAAGCGACTTGCCTTGCTGCATGGCGCTCGCGATCTTCACTGCCATCTTGCGCCAGCCGCTTGGCGCCGCGCGCACGACAAGCTGAATGGCGGCGCCGTCGGGCACGGCGATGGTCGCAAGCGCGTTCGTGATATTCGAAAGCGGATCGATCTCTTGTTTTTGATAGGTCTTGATCGGGAAATATGAAGGTCGCTTAAAAACCATCCACGCGCCCGCAATCGAGCCGCTGGGCGTAAAAATGTTGTAGTCGTCGGCCTCCTCGATGTCGGCGTGCGGATAATTGGCGTGGATCTGCTCCTCGAGAAGGTCGCGCAAGCGCTCGGGCATGGCGACATAAAAATGAATAAGGCCTTCGTGCATAACAACCTCGAACGACACTTCGTCTTCGCGACCAACAAACCATGCCCGTATTCCCTTCTCCGGCGAAAGGCCGCCCAACGCGGCAAAAAGCGACTCAGCGGCGCCGATCTTTTCTTTTATTTCGGCGCTTGTCGCTTCTTTGTTCCCCTGCGTGCTCACGTCTGCCGCTTCTTTGGGAACGGTGACCAAGAGCACGACCTTCTTAAACCCCTTTGCCTCGCGATGCTGTTTGCGCAAAATGCGACGCGCAACGAGCAGTGCGGCGAAAACAACAAAATAAGCCGCAACAATAATGATGAGCCAAGGAAGCCAGGCCATGGTTGTGTTCTGCGTGACTACAACATTATCGGGGAGCGCAATGCCTAGTTGAAACATTTTTTAATATCTAATGTCTAATATCTAATGTCTAATCCGTCGTAAGGCGGCATTCGGATTAGGTATTAGATATTAGGTATTAGATATTCGGCGATCATCCCCCATGTTCTCTTTTATACAACTCCATGATCTTGTCGGTCTTGATCTTTGACTCTTGCTCTAGGAAATATTTGTTGACGTGCGGAATAAACCTCAGCCAGCCGGCGATGAGTTTAAGCACTTCCTTGGCCTTGAGCGCGGTTTTGCGCATAAGGACCGAAAGCTTGGTAACGGTTTCTTCGCCCTTGGCTCTAAACTTGGCTTGGTCGGCCGGCGACAAACCCTTAAATTGCTCCATCAGATCCTCAGACAGGATAAGTTCAATGGTGCGCACGGTCGGGTCAACCGGCGCGGTGGGTTCCGCCACCTGCAAAACAACCGGCGCGGCGGGCGCGGCTTCGTTAATTGTTTCCGCCGGCGTCTGTCTTTCGATTTGCGGGCGGGTTTCGTGCGCCGCTTCTTTGCCTGATTCCGGGTTGGGCGGCATTTCAGCGAGCGGAAGCTTATTTTCTATCTCATCTGGCATGACAACATTATATCAAAAATGATATACTATGACCATGAACAGGTCGAAGCTGACAAAAATATTGGAATACCGCGGCCGCGCCACCACCTGGATCCATGTCGGACATGCCGACATGGCTAATATTCGCGCGTTGAACAAGGTCTTCCCCATGCACGAGCACGATCTGCGCGAACTCTTGCCGGCGCTCCAGCATTCCAAATGCATTGTTCGCCCCGGCTATGCGTTTTTGGTTTTCATTTTTCCGCTCAGGGATCAAGAGTCGGGCGGCGTCAAAGAAACCGAACTCGACGTGTTCATTACCGCCAACACGCTGGTCACCGTAAACCACGGCAACCGGCTCGCCGACCTCACCTCGCTTACCGACGAAATGACCAACGCGGTCAAACGCGAACTCATCCTTTCGCAAGATCCGGTCACCGTCCTGCTTTCACTCCTAGACATGATCTACCGCTCGACCTTCCCCCTGCTGGTCCAGCTTTCGCACGATGTCCGCACGGTTGAAAATCGGCTCTTTGACGAATCCGGACGCGAAGATACCATCAGACAGGTATTGTTCCTCAAAAACGGCAACGCAAGGGCGCGCAAGGCCTTTCAGGGACACAAATACGCTCTTACCGAGCTCAGGTCCGCCCTTTCTTCACTCAAATTGCCCGTACCGGCCCAATTCAACCATTTAGTAAGCGAAACGATCGACATTTGGAACACGCTCGAAAGCCAACGCGAATCAATCGACACCCTTCACGAGACCAATGAGACGTTGCTCACCTACCGCACCAACAAGGTTATGAAGATGCTCACCATCTTCACGAGCATCTTGCTGCCGCTGGGATTGCTCACCAGCGTCGTGATCGTCGACGCGCCGGTCATGAATGCGTTCATGCAAAGTCCTTACGGGTTCCCCTCGCTTTTGGGCGCCATGGTCATTATGACCGCGGGGATGCTGATATTTTTTAGGGTTAAACGCTGGATGTAGGACGCTGCGGGCGTCCTTGGCTCGATGCTAATATACAAATTGTACGAATCTGACGAATAACAGTACGAATTAGTATCGTATTCGTTATATTCGTAGGGATTCGTATATTAGCATCGAGACAAAAGCCGCAGGAGCGGCTTTTAAATTTTCTTCAACCTCGCACCTTGCGAACCATCTTCGATCGCGTAACCGCGATCGCTTAAGGTTTTTCTGATCGCATCGGCGCGCGCAAAGTCCTTTGCTTGCCGCGCCGCTTCGCGTTCGGCTAAAAGTTTTTTCAATTCGTCGTCGACCGCAACGGTCTCGATCTTTTCGATCGTCAGTCCGAGCGTATCGGTCGTCATCATTTTCAAAGCCCGAAGTGCGGCTTTTTTTAAGGCCGGATCAACGCCCGCGTCCAGCGCGGCGTTCAGCTCGCGGATAAAGATGAACAACGCGCCCAAGGCCTTGGGGACATTCAAATCATCGTTCATGGCCGCATAAAAATCGCGCTCAGCGGTTTCGATGATACTTTTAACATTATTGTCGTTTTTGGAAATTGGTTCTTGGTTCTTGGTTCTTTCGCCAAGCCGTTTTGCGATGTTATCGATCTTTTCGAGCGCGCTAGAGGCGGCGGCAAGCGAATCCAAAGTAAAATTCTGCCGATCGCGATAATGCGAAGCGATAAGCGCATAACGCACGGCGCGCGGCGCGTAGCCCTTGGCGATCAAGTCGTCGAGCTTATAGAAATTATTGAGCGACTTGCTCATCTTTTGCCCGTCGACGAGCAGGTGGTAAGCATGCAACCAATAGTGCACAAATGGCTTGCCGGTTGCGCCTTCGGTTTGAGCTATTTCCGCTTCATGGTGCGGAAATTTGTTATCCTCGGCGCCGGTATGGATATCGATCGTCTCGCCCAAGTATTTGGTTGACATGGCTGAACATTCAATGTGCCAGCCCGGGTACCCCTTGCCCCAGGGCGCTTCCCATTGCATTACGTGGTCAGGATTACTTATCCACAAGGCAAAATCAAACGGACTTTTTTTCTTATCATTAACCTCAACGCGCGCGCCGGCTTTGAGAGCATCAATTGTGTTGCCCGAGAGCGTTCCGTATTTGGGAAATTTAGAAAGATCAAAATAAATATCATCTCCCGCTTTATACGCAAATCCTTTTTCCAAAAGAACGGCGATCATTTTGATCATTTCGTCCACATGTTCGGAGGCGCGCGGATATTTGAACGCCGACTCAATATTCAAGCGGCCAATATCGCTCATAAACTGCGCCTCATACTTGCGCGCGACCTCGAGCGGATCAATCTTCTCGCGCTTGGCCGCCGCTTCCATCTTGTCTTCGCCAACATCGGCATCCCCCAACATATGCCCAACATCGGTAATATTCATTACCTGCTTTACCTTGTACCCGTCATGCTCCAAGGTTCGCCGCAAAACATCGGCGAAAAGAAAGGTCCGCAAATTGCCGATGTGCGCAAAATCATAAACCGTCGGCCCGCAGTTGTACATGGTGACGTCTTTGCCGTGAAGCGGCTTGAATTCTTCAAGGCGCCGCGTGTAGGAGTTGAAGAGTTTGAGCATATTTACTAATACAGAGTATCGTTTTTGCTCGAAATAGTCCAATCTGGATCCTTAATTAATAATTTAACTTAAAATTCAACGATGGAATATTTTCAAACAAAAAAACTGTCAGCATACGCCAACAGTTGATTGATTAAGGGGTTATACCCCTTTTGAACATCGTCAGTTGTGAACACACACTTCATAGGACGGCGTGCCGCTTGACATGTACCAATCACCACCTTGAATATATAAAGAATAGAAGTTGTCATAGATGCCTGTTGAAAAACCTCCATCATTCGAATTGGACCAATTAGCTTCAATATCGCTAAATGTGCCAAAGCTATAGTTGGTCGGACAGGAAGCGCCCCAGGCGACGTAACGAACGGGTGCATTATTCAAAATACACCCTATATAGGTCGGCGTACTGGACACCGCGGTCCAAGAACCAGCATTAACATAATAAGAAACGTTTGAGTTATAAGTACCAAGCCACGGTGAAGGACTGGCGTTATTGGAATAATTCGACACTAAATCGGGTATTGTGCCATAGGTATAGTCGGTCGGACAGGAAGTGCCCCAGGCGACGTAGCGAACAACGGGGCCAGAACTTCCGCTGCTGGCAGCGGCCCAGCTCGTTACCCCCGTTCCATCGGTTTGCAAAACCTGTCCGTTGGTACCGGCCGTGGTTGGCAAGGTGAGCGCCCAGGTACCGGCGGCGGCCGCGGGCTGAACGGTCACCGTGCCGGAAGTACTGCCGGCGAACGACATGGTACCCGCTTTGGTTCCCGCCGTGCCTAATGTAAGAAGGGCGCTTGGCGAGACGTTCGCTATGCCGACGTTGCCGCCCGATGGATTGATGATCGTATAACCCTTAGTGCCGCTCGAGGTGGAATCAAGTGTAAGCTTGCCACTCGCGGCAGCGCCGCCGTACATCGTTGCCGAGCCGCCGAGGGTCACGGTCGTGGCATTCGAGGTGAGCGCGCCGGAACCCGAATTAAGAGCCAGGGCCGCACCGGTTGAGGCAATTGTTAGCCCGGCAGCTGCGGTAATGTTCGTGCCTAAATTAGTTAGAGTGTATCCGCCGCCGTTGATGTTCGAGGTCCATGGCGTTTGCGAACCAGCGGCGATCGTTGTCCAGCTGGCAACACCTGCCGTAGTGGCGGTCAGGGCCTGACCGTTCGCGGACGGCGCAGCGGCCGGGAGCGTGATGGTGTAAGCGGCCGTGACCGAAGCGGGAACGTTAACCGTAACCCCGTTGGCGGTGCCTCCGGCCAAATAGAGCGAACCGGCGCGGGTTCCGGCGGTGCCGAGCGAGAGCGTGGCGGCGGGCGTGCTGTTCCCTATGCCGACGTTGCCGCCCGATGGATTCAGAAGCACGTAACCCTTAGTGCCGCTCGAAGTAGAATCGATCGTCATGTTGCCATTCGCGGTGCTGTTGCCTTGAAGCGTGTAACCGGCGGCGTTTTCAATGGCGGTCCATGGCGTTTGCGAACCAGCGGCCGACGGAGTTACCCAGCCCAAAGTTCCGGTGCCATTCGTGGTTTGCAAAACTTGTCCCGAAGCGCCAACGGCGGCGGGAAAGGTCAAAGTATATGAAGTGGTGACGGTGGCGGGAACGGCAATGGCCATATAACCGGAAGTGGCACCCGAGAAGTTCACCGCTCCTTTAACATCCAGTGTTGCTGCCGGTGTCGTCGTCCCAATACCGACGTTGCCGCCGCTTAAAATTGTCATTTTGGCCAAAGCACTAGTACCAAAGTATATATTAGCTGTTGATCCTGATAGTGTTGTCATGGCGATATTCCCAGCTCCGCCACCGGAAACAAATTGTCCAGCCGATCCCTGAACACCGATTTGGAATTCATTTGTTGTTCTGCCTAAATCGTACTGAGCAGCAGAATCAGCAGCGTTACTCAAAAGCTGAATCGCCCCTCCTCGAACGTCCAATACTACCCCCGGCGTCGTCGTCCCAATACCTACTTTGCCGCCGCTAAATTTATTAAGGACCAAGGGCGATGCGTCAAGATACATCAGCTTGTATGTATTATTTGCATCGTTTCCCGCTTGCAAAGCAACGCTTGAGCTAGAATTAAAGACCGTGAATTGCGCATCGGTGGCGACTTTTACGTT
>CAIQCM010000118.1 GCA_903870305.1 uncultured bacterium | reverse complement strand
TTGGCGTTCGCCGTTGGCGGCGCCGGCGCCCAACGCGAACTCGCGGTGCCCATCCTTCGCGCCCTCAAGAACAAGATAAAAGAAGGTTTGATCAGGGTGATCTTGGTCGCCGGCAATCGGCGCGAAGTGGCCGACTTCTTTGAGAAGGTGATTAAACGCACCGGGCTCGGCCCAAACCGAAAATTCGTTTCGGTTCTCGTCGGCAAGACCAAGCAGGAATATTTCGACCTCTTTAACGAGGCCATGCATACGATTGATGTTTTATGGACCAAGCCGTCGGAGCTGTCGTTCTATTCGGCGCTCGGCATTCCCATTATCATTGCGCCCACGATCGGCTCGCAAGAGGACTTTAATTCTTGGTGGCTGCGGTCGATCGGCGGCGGCATACCGCAGCTGGATCCGTCCTATTGCGACGAGTGGCTGGTTGATTGGCTCGAATCGGGCTGGCTCGCGCGCGCGGCAATAGCCGGTTTTACCAACGCGCCCAAACGCGGCACCTATCGAATTGAAGAGATCGTCATGAGCGGCAAAGCCAAGATCCCCGAACCTATTGAACCGGTTTAACATGAACGAGCCAAACCAATCGAAAAAAAACCGAAACCGCCGCCGGGCCGCGATCGCCACGGCGGTCGTTGTTGCGGCGCTTGTTTATTTGGTTGCGAACGTGGCGATCGAGAACCGTCGCCGCGCCGCGCCGATTGCGTGGGGCGTGACCTTTTCCACCCAATATTCAAAAGAGCTGGGTTTGGATTGGAAACAAGTGTTTTTGGCGACCCTCGACGATCTTAAGATCAGAAATTATCGCATTCCCATTTATTGGGATGAAGTGCAGCCGAGCGCCGGGGCTTATGATTTTAAAGACGTTGACTGGATGATGAATGAGGCCAACGCCCGCGGCGCCAAGGTGCTCTTGGTGGTCGGCCGCCGCGTGCCGCGCTGGCCGGAGTGCCATACGCCCGAATGGGTGTCGAAGCAAGGTCTTAAGTTTGAAAACGGCGAATTATTAAAACTGGTCGCCGCCGAGGTGAAGCATTTTAAGAACGCGCCGGCGCTTGATTCGTGGCAGCTTGAGAACGAACCGCTTTTGGGCGTCTTTGGCGAGTGTCCGCCGCCTGACCCTGCATTACTTGGGCAAGAACGCGATGTGCTTAAATCGATCGACATCGTTCATCCGGTCGTGATCACCGATTCCGGCGAACTTTCCGTTTGGTTCCCGACCGCGCTTCGCTCCGACATCCTTGGGATCTCGATGTATCGGGTCACGTGGAACAAATGGTTTGGCTATTTCTACTATCCGGTCACGCCGGCATTCTATTGGAAAAAGGCCGATGCGCTTTATCCGATCGTGAAACGGGTGATCGTGACCGAGCTCCAGGCCGAACCGTGGCCATCGAACCAGCGTTCGATCCCGGACACGCCGTTAGAGGAACAATACAAGTCGATGAACATCGCGACTTTTTACAATAATATCGAATTCGCGCGCCGCGTCGGTTTCCCGAATGTGTATCTGTGGGGCGTTGAGTGGTGGTATTGGATAAAAGAAAAGGGGAATCCCGATTTTTGGAACGCGGCGCGGATCTTGTTCGCGGAAAATAATCCTTTGGCCAGGCGTTAGACGATATGGCGCAAGAAGTTAAAAATTCGGGCGCGGCCGAAACGCCGGACATTGGACCGGTCGCCGAACACCGGCACGAAAAACTCGCTTTTCCCGAGGGGTTTTTGTGGGGCACGGCGACAGCCGCTTATCAGGTGGAAGGCGATAACGAGCACTCGGACTGGTGGAAATGGGAAAAGGACAATCCGACGCGCGTGCGCGCCCCCTCGGGGGTTGCCGTCGACCATTACCATCG
>CAIQCM010000117.1 GCA_903870305.1 uncultured bacterium | reverse complement strand
GATCTCAACCCGTTCGACCGCCGTTGCACCCTCTTTCTGTGTTGGCAGGGCAGTGCTTGGAGCTGGGGCTACTGCTGGCTTGGCAGTGGCTTCAATCGTCGGTGCCAGTCCGGCGTTGCTGGCAAGTATTAGCTCTTTGTGTTTAGGTCATTTGGTCTTTTTGACCCTTTGACCTTCGGACTGATTTTTCTCGAGGCCTTGTGTGAAAGCACAAGGCCTTTTGATATACTTAAACACCGTGGATCCCGGCTTTCGCCGGGATGACGGGGTGAAGCAAAATGGCCAATTATTTACAAACAAAAGCGATCGTGCTATCTCATCGGGACCTGGCCGAGCATGACCGGCTCTATACCCTTTACACCGAAGCTAAGGGTAAACTTGAGGTGCGCGTGCGCGGGGCGCGGAAGATCCTTTCCAAGCTGCAGCCGCCGCTTTCTTCAATTGCGGTCGTGCGGGTGCTGGTTTACGAAGGGCGCTCGCGGCCGCTTTTGATCGGGATTGAGACGGCCGAGCGTTTGCCGCTTGTCGCTTCCACGCTTTGGCGAACGCAGGTCGCCTCGCGATTCATCCGACTGGTGGATATTTCCACGCGGCCCGGAATTTGCGACGAAGAGATGTTTGCGCTCTTGCGCGACGGCATCCATATGGCCGAACATGTCTCGCCGCCGCAGGCGAGCGCGCTTCGTGATGCTTTTATTTTGCAGTTGCTCATTCATTCCGGTTATCGCCCGGAACTACATGTCTGCGTCGTGTGCCGCAATGCTCAGCCGAACGCTTTTTCAGCGGCTCATGGCGGCGCGGTTTGTTTCAAATGTTCGGCGACCGATCCGACCGCGGTCGCGGTTTGCGCCGCCGAGCTCGACGCTTTGCGCGCCCATGCCACGGTGCCGCTCGCGGCCACCGCGATCTTGCCCGCCTCAAACCTCGGCGCCATCACCCAAGCGCTGCTTCGCCATCGCCTGGAAACGGTGCTTTGGTTTCCGGTTGTTGGATAAAAAAATTGAGGACTCCCCGGGGGGAGTCCTCTTGCGTTCTATGCTCTAGCGTCGGCGAGGGAGGGTATCCAGCGATGACGTTGCTCGGTTTGCCGAGATAGCGGCGGGGCGCGGAACCCTCATTCGCGAGTAGGTGATGATCGCGGCGTACGGATCGTTGCCGTTCATTTGGAATGAAAATCCGGTGCTTGCGTTCAAGCCGTTCAGTTCCTCCAAGATCTCGTCAACGTCGTGGTCGTCGACTAAGTTCGCCACAATATGTTCATCACCGGCTTGCATAAAGTGTATCCTGTACCCGTTCATTGCCACGAGCGAAAGTTCGTGGCGGTGGCGGTCGTAGATCGCGGTCAAGACGAATCGCAGCTTGATCCTGTCTTCTTTTGAAATGATCGGTTTCATGCATTCCTCCAATAATGGAAATCAACCAAACTCGCGCATAATGTAGCACAACGCCGTTTTCTTTAAAAGAGCGGTTTTTCCCTTGAATAATCCACGATAATTATATACAATTCAACCTTATTAATAGCACGCTGAAACAAACATGCAACGCACCAACATTGCTGAGACAATCAATGAAATAGGCCAAAAAGTGACAATTAAGGGCTGGATTGACACGCGCCGCGACATGGGCAAGATCGTCTTCCTCGATATTCGCGACCGCTCGGGCGTCATTCAGGTCGTGGTCATTCCCAAGACCCCGCCGGCCGAGATCGCGAGCCGCTTGCGCGACGAGTGGGTGGTGAGTGTGACCGGGCTTATCAAAGCGCGTCCGGAAAAAATGGTGAACCCGAACATTGCGACGGGAACGGTGGAAATGGAAGCGCTGGAAATTGAGGTGCTGAACGAGTGCCAAACTCCGCCCTTTCCGATCACGAGCGACACGCGCGAAGTGAACGAAGAAACGCGGCTTAAGTACCGCTACCTCGATCTGCGCTCGGGGCGCTTGCGCAAGAACATGGAGATGCGGCATAAGATCATCAGCTTCTGCCGCAATTTTTTGAACAACCAAGGATTCTGGGAAATTGAAACGCCGCAGTTGGGCGCCGGCACGCAGGAAGGCGCGCGCGAATTTTTGGTGCCTTCGCGTTTGCACCCGGGCACCTGCTACACCATGCCGCAATCGCCGCAGCAATATAAACAATTGCTCATGGTCTCGGGCATGGAAAAATATTTCCAAGTGGCGCGCTGTTTCCGCGACGAAGATCAGCGCGGCGACCGCCAGCCGGAATTTACCCAGCTCGACATGGAAATGTCATTTGTTGAACGCGAAGAGGTGATGGCGTTGAACGAAGCGGCGCTCATTGCGCTTGTTAAGGAATTGTTCCCGGACAAGAAGATCCAGCAGGTCCCGTTCCCGCGCATTCCGTACGCCGAAGCGATGGCCAAATATAATTCCGACAAACCGGACATTCGCGAGGACAAGAACGATCCCAACCTGCTCGCTTTCGCCTGGGTCGTTGATTTCCCGATGTTTGAAAAAGCCGATGACGGTTCGTGGACCTTTACGCACAATCCATTCTCCGCCGCTCTTCCCGAACATCGCGAGCAACTCATGAAAAAAGAGAATATCGGCGCGATCGTGGCGGCGCAGTATGACATCACCTTGAACGGTTTCGAGATCGGCGGCGGTAGCATCAGGAACCATCAGCCGGAAGCGCTCAAAAAAGTTTTTGAGATCATGGGCCACGACGAAGAGT
>CAIQCM010000116.1 GCA_903870305.1 uncultured bacterium | reverse complement strand
ATTCCAAATTACCTTGGAAATTGGTTCTTGGTTCTTGGTTCTTACAAAAAATATGCTTGCCTTCCAAATCATCGTCATTATTTTTTGTCTCTACGCCGCTTTCCGCGTCTGGCAAAAGGTGAAAGCTAAGTCGCTCGGCAGCCGCTGGGGCGCTTTTTGGCTCGCTTTTTGGATCGGCGTCGGCGTGGTGGTCGCGTTGCCATGGACAACCTCGCTTTTGGCCGCGCGCTTAGGTGTGACCCGCGGCGTTGACCTGGTCATTTATGTTTCGGTGATCGTTCTGTTCTACTTGGTTTTTCGTTTGACCTTGAAGATAGAAAAACTCGAAGGCAATATCACAAAACTGGTTCGCGAGATAGCACTCGCCTCGCGAGAAGAACCAAAAACCAAGAACCAATTTCCAAATAAAGATCCAAATTAAGGACTTAAACATTAAAACGGACCGCTTGGAATTTAAGTTTATATATTGAAGCTTTGCTTGGAAATTGGTTGTTGGTATTTGGTTGTTATATATGAAAGTCCTCCAAATCTCTCCCGTCGCCCCGCCGCAGCGCTCTGGCATGGCGAACGCGGCCGGAGAAATTTATAAAGCAACCAAGAACGCCGGAGTCGATGTCGATCTTGTCGCCGCCTTCGGCGATTCGACGATACCCGGCCTAAAACATTGGCACGTACCCGGCGCCGGTTTTTTGGCGTTCACGCCAAAGATCGTTTCGCTTGCTAAGCAATACGACATCATTCATCTTCATTACCCATGCTACGGCAATGCGCTGATGGTTTCGCTGGCGCGGATGTTGGGGAATAATAAGCCGCTTGTTGTTTCATATCATATGGATACGGTCGGTCGCGGGTTGCGCCGTCCTGTCTTTTGGTTGCACCGAAAATTTTTCGCGCCGCGTTTTTTGCGCAAGGCCGATGCGATCGTTGTCGCTTCATACGATTACGCCGAACACTCGTTACTCGCAAAATATCCCGAGTTGATGAGCAAGGTCGTCGAGATCCCGTTCGGTGTCGACACAACGCGCTTCCATCCGACCGCCATTGGGTTTCCCCGAGAGGGTAGGCCTGCCCCGCGAAGCCGAAGCGAAGTGGGGGAGAGGGGTTCGGTGCTTTTTGTCGCGGCGCTTGATGAACAGCATTATTTTAAAGGTCTCCATGTTCTGCTCGAAGCGATGGTAAAAGTCCCCGGGGCAAAATTAACGATCGTCGGCGATGGGAATTTGAAAAATAAATATATTAAAAAAGCGGAAGAACTGAAGATCAGCGATCGCGTAAATTTTGCCGGCCGCGTTTCGGATGAGGAATTGCCGAAATACTACCAAGACGCCGATCTGTTTTGTTCGGCGTCGATCGACCGCTCCGAGGCCTATGGTATTGTTCTCATGGAAGCGGCCGCCTCGGGTTTGCCCGCGGTGGCGACCAATATTGCAGGGGTGCGCTCAGTAGTTGAGGACGGCGAAACCGGCTTGCTTGTTCCGCCCAACGACCCCGCCGCGCTCGCCGAAGCGCTCCGTGACATGTTGAGCGACGCCGCCCTGCTCGCGAAGATGGGGCAATCAGCCCGCGAGTTCGCCCTCACCCGCACCTGGAAAAGCGCGGGGGATAAATATATGGAGATCTATAAGGCGCTTTTAAGAACCAAGAACCAAGAACCAATTTCCAAATAAAGTT
>CAIQCM010000115.1 GCA_903870305.1 uncultured bacterium | reverse complement strand
GCTCCCATCTCGGCGGCAGCTCCTGCGGGTCCAGCCATTCCACCAGCCGGAATCAAGGCTTGCAGTCCTTTCATGATTGCTTTGTCTGGAGAACGATCGACACCAGATATTCAAACGAGTTTTCCTTGCTCCATCTTCTTCCTTTCTTTATCGGAAAATATTTTCACCGTGCCGTACTCGCCGTCATAACCCGGTTCGACCGAGAGGCGGCCTTCGCGCACGCGGCGGATCGCTTCAACAACATCAGGCGGAGCAAATGACGCCAGTTCATCGTATGGCGCGTTCAATAAAATTTGAAATTCGGGAAGATGCGCGACCATCTGCTCATAAACCGTTTGCACGCCCTTTGTCCCGGCGCCCCGGTCGAGCGCTTCGGCGATGATCTCGTCAAGCGGCACAATACTCTTAAAGGGCACCGCTTGCGGCGGACGCGTGCCTTCGGGGCGATCGGCAAGTTTGGCAACGCGCGAATAGACGCCGACCGTCACCGGCTTTTTGCAAACCGGACAGAGTCCGTTATTTTTTGCGGTCTCGTCGGGATGCATTCGTTTTTTACAAGCGCGATGGCCGTCAAAATGGTACATCCCCTCTTCGGGATAAAACTCGATCGTGTAAAGGAACTTCGAGCGATCTTTCTCGCGCAAAATTCTAACGATTTCATCATACGACAATTTATCGGGCGCGATATCGAAAACATTTGCCTCGCGTCCTAAATTTCCCAGCGAATGCGCGTCAGAATTCGAGACCAATAAAACCTTGTCGAGCGACGATAATCGCCAATTCATCGGCGGGTCCGATGACAAACCGGTTTCAATCGCATGAATATGTTTTGCGTTCTCGCCGAAACATTCTTCAAGCGAATCAAAGCCGGACATCGAGCCGAAAATGGCAAACCACGGCGTCCAGGCGTGCGCCGGAATGAGCATGCAGTCCGGCGAGGCGTCCAAAACGATCTTTAAAAGTTCTTCCGAATCCAGCCCGACGATCGGCCGTCCGTCGGCTTTTAAATTGCAGTTGCGAGTTGTGAGTTGCGAGATGATAGTATCGACCGCTTCAAACGACGGCGCCAGCAAACAGTTATGGACACGTCGCGTTTTACCGCCGCGCTTGTAGATGCAAGAAATTTCCGTCGTCAGCATGAAGCGCGCTTTATAATTTCCATTCTTTAATTTGAAAAGTCCCGGCCGGTCTTCGACCAGTTCCGATTTAAGCATCGCCAGCCACGCCGGATGCGTGAAGTCGCCGGTGCCAAGCACATGGATCCCCTTTTTGTCGGCCCACAACGCCAAATTGGCCGGTGTTAAAAGCGGCGAGCAGGCGCGAGAATATTTCGAATGGATATGCAGGTCGGCGATGGTTTCCATAAAATAATGTCACCCTTCGACGGCGGAGTTATCTTGCCGAACGACCTAGCGGACCGCTCCGGCGAAACCCGATTGCGAGCCCGTGACGTATGCCTTGCAGACCGCGCCATCGACAGGGCACTCCACACCCGCGTCGCCCCACGACCACCACAACCAGCTGACATCGTCCGCGGCCGCCTGGTCTATCTCTGCCTGGTACTCGAGAGCCGTGTCGCCCCCATAGTTGTCAACGCCGACCTCAATGGGGAACGTCTGGTTGGCCACGAACTGATGGATAGCCTGAGCACCGGTGATGGTGTTGCTGCCGCCTAAGAGCAGGTTGCCCTGCCAGCCCTTGTACCAAGAATCCGCCCAATAGGCCTGCCAGCCAAACATGGTCTGAGGATATCCGTTGACTTGAACGGTGTCCACCGCACGGATCGAGGATCCCTTCTCGACAATGGCGTCGAGGTCGCGGCCTTGATAGCTGCTCATAATCTCCAGCGGTTCGATGTAACCGGCATTGCGGAACCACTGAATATTGGCCTTGGCCACGGTTGCCCATTCGGTTCGTCCGGCTTCGGTATCGGGATCGGCGGTGCCTATATACTCTTGCATGCCATCGATGATGATATTGCCCTTATACTTGGCAATTAGGTTCTTTAACCATGGACGCGACCACACCGCCAAGTAACACGGCGCCGGAGTGGCCGATGAGCAGGTGCCTGTTCCGTCGGGAGCCGTGAGCGAATAAAAATTTCCGCCCCCAAGCGCCGAGCCGATGACGTTGTTATGGGTTCCATCCCAGGTGTAAAGGGATATCCAGATGATCATGTTATGCGAAACCGCGCGTCCTACGAGGGTGTCGAAAGTGGCCGGGGTCATATTGTTGGCGGCGTCGAGCGTGAGCAGAAGCCGAACAGCGTTAGCGCCGTCATTCGCCGCTGCGTCAATCCAGTCGGAGTCATACGTATCGGCTACGACCATCTCCGCACCGCGCGCGACAACGGTCTTTCCGGAGGTATCCTTTATATCTCTGCTTATCAACTGAACGGTATCGGAATTCGTGCCGGTATTGGTATTAGTATTTTGGTTCGAATTAGTATTCGTATTGGTGTTGGTGTTTGAATTAGAATTTTGATTGGTATTCGTATTAGTGTTCGTATTCAAGTTGCTATTGGAATTGCTATTCGAGTTGGAGTTCGTATTAGTATTAGTGTTGGCGTTGGTGTTGGTGTTTGAATTAGAATTGCTATTCGTATTTGTGTTCGTGTTGGAGTTGCTGTTCGAGTTCGAATTCGCATTCGTATTCGTGTTGCTATTAGCATTAAAATTCGAATTCGTGTTCAAATTTGTATTGGAATTCGTATTTATATTCGGGCTGGATCCTCCGCCGCCCCCGCCGCCTGAAGAAACCGGTGGTATGAAAGCCGGAACATTAAAATTATTATTGTTCCCAGAATTTATATTCTGCTGGCTGCCAACCCCGGACAACAGGTGTTTATCGGTTCCTATATTTGTCGCATTGGCGAGTTCCTGAGTGCGGTCGTATCTTTGCGTCGGACCGATATCGGTGCCCATCTTATAATTTACAAAGAAGCTGTCGGGGATGTCGTCGATCATACGGTTCCAATTGGCGCCGTATATTGTGCTTGCCGTGTTCTCGTCGGGAACCCACCGCAAAACGCCATTGGCGGAAACGGCATAGACCTTTGGGTCGGATTGAATCTTAACCAGGCGAGTGCCGGGTTTGTAAGTTACATTCCCGCCGATCAAATACCCGGCCAACTCGGTATCGGTGACGGTTTTAACGGTTGAAAAATCCGCATACCAGCTAAAGTAAACCTTGTCGTTGGGAAACACGTATCGTTTTCCATCGGCACCGATATAATAAACGCTCGGGCCGCTTGCTTTGACCAGATCACCGGGTACCGGCGCCGCAAAAGCGTAGCGCAAGCCAAAGATAGCTAAGGAAAACACCGAGAGTGCTAATAAAACGACTTTTGTTCTGTTTGATACCATATTATTGGGCGGGTTATCAAAAAACCTTTAATAAATCGTGTACTATCAATACACTTTAACCTTTCCACGCCTTTTTGTCATCCTTCCCAATCATCCCACAAATCCACGACCGTGGATTTGTGGGATGAAAAGAAAAAGCGCCGATTTGCCACTCGCGAGGAGTGACGCATCGGCGCTGTTGAACGAGACGAGCGGCTCAGAAGTCGCCGGTCGTGAAATCTCCGCTGAACGAATCAGTGGAGCCGTTCGCTCCGGCGGCGATCACATATCCGTAGATCGTGTTCGGCTCGAGCTTGCGCGGCCAGCGATTTGGAGTCATGTAGTCCTTCGCAGGGAGGGTCGGATTGCCCAAGAATCCCTCAAGGAAAAACAACTTGCTATTGCTCTTGTCGACGATCATCATGTTGACCCATCGCGGCGGTTCGCTGAAGCGAACACAGAAACTTCGCAGATCGACGGCCGGGTTGAGGTAGGCATCGACCTCATCGACCCTGACGGAGACGATCTCGAACGGCACGGTGTCGGTCGAGGTGGCGGTCTGCATGTCCGTTCCCGTGGCGCCGGAAGCGACGGTGGCATTAAGCGGATTGGGCCCGCAAGCGGCCAAAGCAAGTACGAATAGCAATGCTAATGCAGTTTTCATCTTTCGATCCTCCTGTAGTGAAGTGTGAACGAGCTAACGATCTTTCCGTTAGAATACCACTTTATTTTTTTCCTTGGAAGTCCTTGGTCAAATCGCGAGTTGCGACAGTTCCTCCATCTTGGCGAGCACTTCGTCCTTGGTCATTTTCCCAGTCAAACGGTTTTTTGGAACAACCGCCAGAAGCGGTCGTAGGGCGAGATAGACCTTCGCCAAGTCGAGTTCGGTCAAGGCCGTAACGCTGATTGAAGAGGTCTTGTTGGTGAACACATGCAGCCTGGCCGCGTTGAGCTCGAGAAAATTCACCCGTCCGCCATGGTTGCTCCGCGCCGCTTGAAGCGCAAGGTGCAGCGCGGTCACCACATGCTCCAAGTCGTACGGCCGTGTCGGAACTTCCTGATCCGCCTGAGTGAAGGTCACGAAAAACGGTTTGCCATTTTGATCTTTCATTTTCCTTTTCCTCCTGTTTGTTGTAATGAACTCTGGTAGATTTTCGCTTTTATTTATTTCCCTAAAAGTCCGTGGATTTTCTTTTTCCGTTCATTTCTCAAAACTCACGACCGTGGGTATTTGAGAAATTGATGGATCCATGAACTTTAGTAGGAAGGCGAGCGGATGGAGTTAACCATTCAACGCTCGCCCCTATTTAGTTTTCGGAAAGAACTCTACTGACAGGTCACGGGCGTGAACTGCGCCTTGTCTCCGGAGCTCGAGGTCGACACGATGCCGAAGGTACTGCCGCTTGCAGCCAAATCTGCAGCATCATACTTCTGGCGGCTGGTGTCATCCTTGAAGATGTTGATAGTGTCACCTACCTGCGTCCCGTCGTTCCGGAATAAAAGCAGGTTCGTCTCCCCAACAACCGGATTGGCGGCGAGAAGACCGATGTACTTTCCATTCCAAGCGAGACTATCGTGTCTTGCGCCGGAATTGCTCCCGGTCCAACCCATCACTTCAATGGTATTCCTGACGATTCCGTCGGGCGTTCCGTCGTAGGGAACGAACGAAAGGTAGTGCATCCAATTCGTACCGGGAGCCGTGTACCACCAAGCCATAACATAGCCGGTATCGGTCGCGACGATCGAATCGAGCACGATCTTGTCGAGAGATACGAAACCTCCGGTGGCGTTGTCGACGGGATTCACCACATTAGGATAGATTCCGCCATCCTTTACGACGATGATCATCGCCTGTCCGGCCTGCGACATCCCAAAGGCCCAGGTGCCGCCGCCCTGTGCGCCGTTCGTTGTTTTAAACGCTGCCTTCGCGCCCCACTGGAAAACCTTCTCATCGACAAGGGCGTTAGTGCTAATCTGCACTTGGTGCAGGGCAGGATAACCTTCACCTTGGTCCAAGAAGGTAAACCCTTCGTTGTTCGAACCAACAATCGGTTCGGTCACCGGCTGATTATTCACGAGTGCCGACATGGTTCCGTCGAATCCTGCCATCATGAAATTGGAGCGCTGGTCTAATCCGGGGTAATCCATCGAAAGCGCGTAGCCGTTCATCATGGTGGCAATGCCGATCCTCTCGCCGATTATGTCTTCGGTTGAAAGATAGACCAGCCCAGCAGACTTCTTATTGCCGCCAATATCGACCCTAGCGAACATTCCATGATTCATTTGCGCAGGCATGAGGGTATTATCTTTCCAGATGATCCCAAAACCGGAATTGCTTCCGGCGATCGACGGGTCAATGCCGTTGCCGATGTCCACCGTTGCTCCGACCTTGCAGCCGTTCGTGAATATTGTTTCCGTATTGGTGTCCGTCGCGGTCTGACTGACCGTGACTGGTACCGTATCAGATTGCGTTTCCGTCGCGGTCGTCGTTACCGTGGCCGTCGGCGTCGTGGTGACGATCGAGGTCGCGGTGTCGATAGACGTGACGGTGTCAGAAACGGTCTGAATTGCGGTCGTCTGTACGGTCGTGGTCTGCGTTGCCGATACTGTATCGGTCTTGGTTGCAGTGGCCGACGATGTGTCGACAGCGGTTTCCGACGCGCCATCCGAAACCACGGTACTGACGCGAGTTCTGAGCGGTGTGCGGTCGCAAGCGGCCGCGGTCAATGCGAACAAAGCGAATACTGCGAGTGTGTTCTTCATCTGACTTTCTACCTTTCTTTTCGAACGTTTTCAATTCAATGAACTTTCCAGAAACTTCCCAATGAAGTGCGCTTAATCCCGCGAAGCCGAAGCGAAGTGGGACGGAGTGAACTTGATTGGGAAGGCGAGCGGATTTTGGAGGTCCGCTCGCCGATATGCTATTGAGAAAGAACCACTACTTGACCGTGAATGTCGGCCAAGGATCGGTAATGAAGTGGGCTCCGTACAACACCGTTAATGTGTCATTGGTGCCCACGCTGTTCATCATGACGGAATACGAGATGCCATTAGTCGGTGGTACGAAATCCGGCGAAACGTCCAACGTTAGGATCAACAGCACCGAAGTCCTGGCGTTTACGGTGAACTGATCAAGAAACGAGACATGGGCTTGCTCGTTCGAGGTGTAGGGAGATGTGGCAGCAATCGGACCTGACACAACATTCCCCGATGATTGTGTCACCCTAATGTTCTTAAAGAACGATCCGGAGCTATTGCTGAACGGTGTTTGATCAGACGGATCGTAACCCCTGTAGGATAGATGCGAATCATCTTGGCGACGGTATCGGCGGCAATCGGAAATTCAGTTTTGCCGCGCCCTGCACCGAGCACAAATTGTGCAACGTTGGAGTTCAACGTCACGCCTCCGATGCCAGTGAGGGTATCCATCTGAAGTGTGATCGGCCCGCCCAATGTCGTATCGTATTCGAATACTACCGACAACAGCAGTTTGTCGTAGGGGTGCCCCAAGTCATCAAGATCGAAAGTATGTCCAATTTCCCCTTTGTCTGCCTGCTGGAACTTCAGGGAGTGGTTGAAAAGTTGCCACATGCCCTCCCTGGTGGCGAGAGCGGGTTGAGTTAAGTCAACGAAAAGCCTCCAGCGGTAACCCGTCAGTCCGGTCGGAACCGTGATATTTCTTTGCCGGTCTGCTTCAGTTGAGGTCACTGTAAACTTGAACTTGGTAGCATTGTCGGCTTGGAGCCAACACTCAACAGCTACCCCGTTTGTGTTCACTTCCAAGACCACTTGGTTGGCATACTTGAGGTACGATATCCCGCCGT
>CAIQCM010000114.1 GCA_903870305.1 uncultured bacterium | reverse complement strand
GGTTGTTAGTGTTTGGTCTAAAGGTTTACCAAAGAGACCGACGTTCTCCCCTATCCGACCAAGCGACGGCGCGAATGGATCACCTTTCTCGATCGGCATCCTGAAAACCGTCGGCGCGGAATATTTTGAAACCTCGCCGGTGACCGACTGCGCGACGGCGACGAACGAATAACTTGAATTGGGGCGCAAACCGATGAGCGTCGTGCCCATGTCCGTGCCCCAGCCGCCAGGGGTGAGCATTTCGGGATTTGCGGCGAACATGTTTGCCGGCGAAAGCCAAGCGCCGCGTTGGGTTTCCAATATCCCGATGGCGGTGGCCGGATCGTTGGCGCCGGAAGAGGCCGTTACTTTTATTATCTGCTTGTCCTTGATCTCAACCTTTGGCGCGGGCGGAGCGACCGGCGGCGTGCGCACGCACGGGTAGGTCCGCACTTGGCCGAACGACCGTTCGCCCGCGGCATTCACCGCCACAACATATCGGCCGCAGGTCATGTCAGGGTCGGCCGGCACAATGTTGGTTTCATCAATGTATGTCGCTTTCGGGTTATCGATCTTCTTCACAACGCTTCGCGTGATAACGTTCCATAATTCAAAAGCCACGGCCTTTGGGTCGCGATTCGTAAAATGCCAACGAACGGCTGTCGGCGAAATAATTTGCGCCTGACCCAAAATAGGCGCTTTGGGAACGGCGGCAAAAACTCCGACGGGAGCCAGTAGCAATACCACGATCATGACGATCTTTTTCATAGAATTAAATCTTACCACGTTTCCCGCAAGGCGAAACCTTGACAATATCGCCGTTGACAAAAACCGACGACTGCTATATATGTTAAATAGGAGGAATGATCATGCAACAAATGACAACCATGCACCAAATGATATTTGCCGCGATTGTCAGTTTGATAAGCTTATCGGGGATCATCATTTCGATCGCCACCGACGGTCAAGGATACTACGGCTAGACAATCTTTCTCACTCGCACCCCCGACCCCAAGGATCCGGCCGCCATGGCTGGATCTTTTTCTTATCCGGAGGATTGATTTTCCCCGAGGTTCAACCTCGGGGAACGACCGTTTTTCACGAAGCGAAACTTCGATATCAAGAAAAAATTGACAAATTTCGCCCCATGTGGCAATTTATTTTCTTGCGCGTAAATTGCTCTAACAAGCGATCGAAACAAGAAAGGAGAACGCATGAGCCTGATATACCTGATCATGCCGGCGTTCCTCCTTGCGAACGCTCTTTCAACCCGGAAGGATGATCATCCTTCAGCCGACCGGACCATTATCCAAGCCGCGTTAAACAACCCACACACACCGACCATGTTCCGCGAACCATTCTTGGCCGCGGAACAAGAAACCCGAGCCATGCCCGCTATCGACGGTGATAAGGGCACGGGATGGCAGGAGAAAGCGGATGGCTCTCGCTTTTTCCACTCAACCGCTGGAATCGATCGCATTTCGATATGGAAGCCGTGGTCCTGGGGCAGTTAACGCTCCCCGACCATCTCCAAATTGAGGCAACTCAACGAGGCGCAGATCGATGGTCGGGGAAAACGCAATGTTTCCGGCCGCGCTAAAGACGCACGATCGTCCCCCCGCCCGGCCGCCACCCTTACGAAGACCTTCGCAAACCGTCTAGCGGAGGTCTTTTCTATTATGGGTTCTTACGAATGTACGAATTGCGCGAATTTTACGAATATCCTCATGCTAACCAATCGCTAATTTTTTACTAATTTACCCATAACCCCACGCCTGCACCCTATTCGTAAATTCGTAAAAAATTCGCTATTCGTAAGAGCGGTGAGCAAGGAACTTGACCGAAAAAAGGATTTTTGATAGTATTTGAGCGTTATGAAAACAGACATCCACCCCACTTATTTTCCGGAAGCGAAGATCATCTGCGCTTGCGGCAAGGTTTATACCGTCGGTTCGACCCGCGAAGAGATCCGCGTCGAGCTTTGTTCGGCGTGCCACCCGTTCTTCACCGGCAAACAAAAGCTGGTTGACACCGCTCGCCGCGTCGAAAGGTTCCATGAGCGCGTGACCAAAAAGGCCACCGTCGCCACCGGCAAGAAAGTAAAAGCCGCCAAGCGCGCGGTCAAGAAGGCCGAAAAGATCGCCAAGGAAGAAAAGGAATCTAAGTAGCTACTGACAAAGCAGCGCCTCCTTGGTGCTGCTTTTGTATTTCACGGTTTCGCGCTACCATCAACTAAGAACCAAGAACCAAGAACCAATTTCCAAGTAAATACTAAAGAACCAATAATTAATTTTCAAGGAAAGAAAAACGGCTTGGATATTAATCATTTCAATTTTATCCTTTGTTTGGAAATTGGTTCTTGATTCTTACCCATAAGGGTCTATTTGGAAATTGGTTCTTGGTTCTTGGTTCTTACCCATCAGGGTCTATATGGACATCCCGGCAGAAATTAAAAAGGTTCGCGCTCGCGCGATGGAATTGGAAGCGGAGCTCATGCGCCCCGAAGTTTTGTCGTCCCAGGAAAAAATGCTTCCCTTGACGCGCGAGTACAACAACTTGCGCGACGTTGTCATGTTAGCCGACGATCTTAAGTCGGCCGAGGATTCAATAGCTTCGCTTAAAGAAACACTGATCGTCGAAACCGATCTTGATCTGCGCCAAATGGCCGCCGATGAGATAATCCTTTTGGAAAAAAAGATCGCCCAAAAGAACGCCGAGATCAAAGAACTGGTCGCCCCGCGCGACCCGATGGACGGCCGCAACATCATTATGGAGATCCGTGCCGGGACCGGCGGCGATGAAGCGGCGCTCTTCGCCGCCGACCTCTTTCGCATGTACTCGCGTTATGCCGAACGCAAAGGGTGGAAGACGACGCTCATGAGCTCGAGCCATTCGGAACTCGGCGGTTTTAAAGAAGTCGTCTTTTCGATCACAGGCAAAAACGTTTACCGCTCGCTAAAGTTTGAGAGCGGCGTGCATCGCGTCCAGCGCGTACCACAAACCGAAAAACAAGGCCGCGTCCACACCTCGACCGCCACTGTCGCCGTGTTGCCCGAGGCCGAAGAGGTCGACCTTAAGATAAACCCCAACGACCTTGAGATTGACACAATGCGCGCGGGCGGTGCCGGCGGGCAGAGCGTGAACAAGACCGAATCAGCGGTGCGGATCACGCACAAGCCGACCGGCACCGTCGTTGTCTGCATGGAAGAACGCTCGCAATCGCAGAACCGCGCCAAAGCCATGGCGCTCTTGCGGTCGCGCATTCTCGCGAACATGATAGAGAAAGCGCACGCCGAACGCGCCGCCGCGCGAAAGGGACAAATTGGCACCGGCGAACGAAGCGAGAAGATCCGCACCTATAACTTTCCCCAAGACCGCCTCACCGACCATCGCGCAAACGAGAACTGGCATGGGCTCGACCGGATCATGGACGGCGAGATCGATCCTGTTATCGACGCCCTGCATCTGCTGGACGAAGAAATAACATGACCATCCGCGAAGCCAAAGTTAACGGCATCAAAAAACTTCGTCACGCCTCGCGCCGCGAAGCGCCGATCGATGCCGAGATCTTACTCGCGCACGCGCTTAAAATATCGCGCGAAGAAATGCTCGCGCACGACGAGCGCCGCGTCCCCTCTTTTGCTTTGCGTAAATTTGATTCGCTTATTGCTCGCCGCGGAAGACACGAACCCATCGCTTACCTCACCGGACACAAGGAATTTTTCGGCCTGCAATTTGCCGTCAATAAACACACGCTTGTCCCGCGGCCGGAGACGGAGCTAATTGTTGAAACAGCACTCAACGCGCTACGGGCTACGAGCCGCGCGCTAATTATCGACATCGGCACCGGGTCAGGAGCAATTGCGATTGCGATCGCGAAAAATGCGCCAATGGCGACCGTTATCGCTACCGACATTTCAAAACCCGCGCTAAAGATCGCCGAACGAAACGCTGTGATGAACGATGTTGATGACCGCATCATCTTTGAACGCGCCAACCTCCTACATCCCACAAATCCACGATCGTGGAATTCTGGGATGGTCATCATTACCGCCAATCTCCCCTACCTCCCCACCAAGATGTGGCAGCGCTCCGCGCCGGACGTTAAAAAATTCGAACCCAGAACCGCGCTCGAGGGCGGCAAAGACGGTTTGAAATATTACGACGAACTTTTTCATCAGATCATCGAACGCAATATTAAAGCGACAATTATCTGCGAGATCGACCCGTCGCAAAAACGCTCTTTTCCCCGCCTCGTGAAGCGCCATTTTCCGAGCGCAAAAATTGAAATAAAAAACGACCTCGCAGGCCTCCCTAGGGTCGGAATTATCAACAACTAACAACTAAATTCCAAGGAAAG
>CAIQCM010000113.1 GCA_903870305.1 uncultured bacterium | reverse complement strand
CTGAAGGACGCCCAGGGAATCGCCGCGCGCACGCTATTCAAGGAGCAGCCGGTCCCCTTCCAGTCTGGTGATCGCGTTACGACAACCGGCGAGAGCGGGAAAGTCTACGCCGGCACGGTAAGGGATTCCGCCGCGCCACCCGACCCCGGCATGGTCCTGGTGAGGCTCGACGAGGGTTCCGCTAAGTGGTTTCAGCCGGCGGACCTTCAGAAAATCACCTCTGAGAATGCCGCCGCGGCAGCCGCCGGCATTTCGCTCGCGCTGGCGAGGAAGACCTTTGGCACGATCAGGCAGAATTTATTCTGGGCGTTCTTCTATAACATTATCGCCATACCTGTGGCCGCTTTGGGGTTCCTAAATCCAATGATCGCCGGGGCGGCCATGGCATTTTCCTCGATTTCAGTGGTCTTAAACGCCCTGCGGATAAAGCGTTTGACAATAAATCGATAAAGACCGAAGATATATCATCGGATGAACAATGGACAATGAACGATGAACAATTTTTGCCGATCGAAGTTTGATCGGAAATTGCTAATCTGATTTGTTCATAGTTCATCGTTCATAGTTCATAATTAACCAACACTATATGTCAGAAGACAAGATCAACGAACCCGTGATTCAATCGATGCCCGTTGTTTCAATGAAAAGTGAAAAAAGCGTCTTTGACGCCATTCCGTCAAAAACCTCGTTCTTTGTCGGTTTGGTCTTTGGGGTCATGGCTTTTGCCACGATCGGCTTCATTCTTTTGCTCGTTGGCGGCATGGATTTGAGCAAATTGGGTTTTGCGGGCGGAAACGGTTCCGGTTTCGGCGCTAAAAAGCCGGTTGTCGTTAACACTAATGCAAATTCAAACACCAATGCTCCGGCGGCCAACAAGCTCGACCAGCTGCCGCCGATCACGCAAGCCGATCACGTGCGCGGCGACCTCACTAAGGCAAAGATCGCGATGGTTGAATATTCCGATTATGAGTGCCCGTACTGCAAGCAGTTCCACACGACGATGCAGGACGTCGTAAAGGCGTATGGCACCGACGTTGCGTGGATCTATCGCTACTTCCCATTGTCGTTCCATCAGAACGCCGAAAAAGAGGCCGAAGCTGCCGAGTGTGTAGCGCAGTTGGGCGGCAATGACGCTTTCTGGAAGTTTACCGATGCCATCTATTCGCGAACAACCTCTAACGGCCTCGGCTTTGCGCTTACCGCGCTCGGCCCCTTGGCCAAAGAAGTCGGCGTTGACCAAGCCAAGTTTCAAACCTGTTTGGATTCCGGCAAGAACGCCAAATTGGTCGCTGACGAACAGGCCGGCGGCGAGGCGTCCGGCATCGACGGCACCCCCGGCACGATCATCATCACCAAAGACGGCCGTTCCGACATCATCACCGGCGCCCAGTCGCTTGCCACGGTTAAATCCAAACTCGACGCATTGTTGAAGTAAGCGTCCGTCATTGCGAGCGTAGCGAAGCAATCTCGTCTAAATCAGCAAAGAGCCCCATGGTTAGGGGCTCTTTTGTTTTGTCCAAGGCGGAAGCGAGAGGATTCGAACCTCTGAAACCTTGCGGTTTACACGCTTTCCAAGCGTGCGCCATCGGCCACTCGGCCACGCTTCCGCTCCAGACAAAACCAATTGTCGAGGTTT
>CAIQCM010000112.1 GCA_903870305.1 uncultured bacterium | reverse complement strand
CGCCTTATAAAAAGAATAGGAATGCATTACCGATGAATCGACTCAGCCCTAAGAAATTACTCCTCACCAAATGGACCGCAGTTAATGCCGAATCCAATACCGCCCCGACGCTCGGGAGCGCTCAGGCGCCTATCCGGGTGGTCGAGTTCGTTGATTTCGGTTGTCCGTATTCAAAAGAAGAAAACTCGATCATCCGCGAGCTGGCCGTTTCCAATCCCGACCGCGTTTGGCTCCAGGAACGCAATTTCCCGACCGTCGACGATTCGACCGGTGCGTTGCTCCACCCCGGCGCGCAAGATGCCGCCGAAGCCGCCGCTTGCGTCGGCGAGCAAGGCAAGTTTTGGGCCATGAATGATGCGCTTTTCGCCAACCAGAACGACGCCGGAACATTCAGCGCCGACGATCTACGCCGTTATGCGGTGGGCGTTGGTGCTGATGGGGCTAAATACGACACCTGCATAAAGTCGGGGAAAGAAGCCGCCGTCGTCTCTGCGGACTATAAAGCCGGCCTGGTGCTGGGAGTTACCGGCACGCCGACCTTATTCGTGAACGGTGATAAGTTTGACGGCGCAGCTCCTGCTGATTTTTGGCAAAAGATACTTAAATTGTTCAAATAGAAATGAAGCTAGCATGCGTCAGACATAACGCGATCGTTCCGGCGATACTTCTTGCGCTGTTTATTATTATTTTGCCATTATCGGTTTTGACGATGCCGCGTGCGGCACAAGCATTTGGAGGCGGGGATTCTCCGCCCCCCGCGACACCGGATAATCCTACATCAATTACCCCGGCTGCAATTCCGCCATCCACTTTTTGTTGGTGCGACGCCGGATCGGGATCGTACAAAAAGGGGGTTACCTCAAGCCAAGCCGATTGCCAAAATTTGTGCACCAACCCTCCGCTTAACCAAAAATTCGTGTTTTGGGGCACGACGGCGCCGCCGTCGCCGGGATCAGCGGGACCCGGGGGTCGCGCTGTCAAATGTCCGCCCGGCGGCATTTGGACCCAGCCCGACTGCAACAATGCAAAGAATAGCGCCGGAGCGCTGATCGGCGTTTGGAAAGCGCCGCCCGGGCAGACCAGCGGACCGTATTGTTATTACAATGACGCGCCAATCAATTTGGGTGTTGGTTTAGGCACGCTTACTCAGGCAAACCTTTCCCAATACCTGGCCGCCGCCTACCAGCTTGGGTTGGGAATAGCGGCGGTTCTTGCCGTCATTTTTATCATGATCGGCGGTTTCCGTTATATGTCAGCGGCGGGCGGCGCCGGAGTTGAAGAGGGCAAGGGAATGATCAAAAATGCGGTGATCGGTTTGGTGCTGGCCGCACTTTCTTACACCTTGCTCCTTACCGTTAATCCGGACATTTTAAGTTTGCGCCTGCCGTCGATCCAGCTCATCAAAGCATGCGACATCGGGCCGGTTGATTGCGGGAGCCGCCCAAAGGATACCTGTGAAGATAATTCTGCCGATCCCTCGAAAAAGTGCAGTTGGGACATAACAGGTTCCAAGTGTATCGATCTTTCGACGACGCAATCAGGCAATACCGGTCAAGTCGGTGGCGCGTGCCAAGTCGACGGGGCGGGGACTAAAACATGCGCCACCGGAGCGTGTGTCCAAGGCGCCGGCGGATTGTGGTTCTGTTCTTCGGGCGGTGCGTGCCAGCCCTGCGGAAACACCCTTGATTGCTCCGCGGGTTTCAAGTGCATCAGCAATCAATGCTCAATCCCCAATATCAACAACCCGCCCGCGCCCGGCAGTACGACCGACAGCAACGACCATTATGTCCTTTGCACCAATGCTTTTGGCTGCACCAGCGATGACCAATGTGCCACCGGCGAAAAGTGCGGCGGGAAACAGTCGTGCATTGCTTCCGGCCAGGGAACGGATTGTCTCGCCAATGGACAAGATGACTGCAGGGCCAAAGACGGTTTTACATGCCATAAGTGGTACCAATCGGATCCGTCCTTGGTTTGGAAAGCGACCTGTTGTTTAAATGACAAGGCCGACGGTTGCTTGGGTTGCGGCAGCGACGGGCAATGCGCTAAAAACATGTATTGTTTGTCCGGCGACCAATCCAGCTTCCTTAGTTCGAAGAGTTACACGGTTGACCCGAGTTTTGTGGGAAGGTGTGTCAGCATGGGCGGTAACGGTTCGCCCTGTAATGCCACCAACATGTGCGTGAGCGGGGTTTGCACCGGAGGATCGTGTAAATAGTTTACAATAATGATCGATAAGCGCCGCGACCCTTGGGGGGTTGCGGCGTCTTTGTTTTCGTGCTACGCTTTTTGTTCTCATAAACCCACTATTTTTACATGCCGGAAAAGATCTCGATCAAGGGCGCGCGCGTTCATAACCTAAAAAATGTTTCACTTGATATTCCCAAGGGTAAATTGGTCGTGATGACCGGTTTGTCCGGCTCGGGAAAATCATCGATCGCTTTCGACACTATTTACGCCGAGGGGCAGCGCCGTTATATGGAGTCGCTCTCGTCCTACGCGCGGCAATTCTTGGAACTTCAGGACAAACCGGATGTTGACGAGATCAACGGGCTTTCGCCGACCATCGCCATCGACCAGCGCTCGAGTTCGCAGAACCCGCGTTCGACCGTTGGCACGATCACGGAAATTTACGACTTCCTGCGTTTGCTTTACGCGCGCGCCGGTCGGCCGCATTGCCACCTATGCGGCACGCCGGTAGCGGCGCAAACCGTCGAAGACATCGCCAAACGCATTATGAAAGAAACGGCCTCGGGCGCAACCGTCGTGCTCGCGCCGGTGGTTTCCGATGAACGCGGCGAACACAAACACATTTTTCAAGAATTGGAAAAAGGGGGAGTGGCCGAAGTGCGGCTTGATGGCGAGTTGAAGAGCACGGCCGAAGCCAAGCTCGAACGCTTGTCGCGCGAAAAGCGCCACACTATTGAGGCGGTCGTGGCGCGGCTCACCACGGCGCCGGAGTTCTCGCGCGCCAAAATAATCGCCGAGCACGGGTTGGAGTGGGGTGATGGCTTCATCGAAATAGTGAAACTTGCGACCGGGGAAACGGTCAAACTCTCAAAAGACCTGATGTGTCCCAAGGACGGCATTTCGCTTCCGGCGATCGAGCCGCGTCTTTTCTCGTTCAACAACCCGCAAGGCGCTTGCGCCGCTTGCACCGGACTTGGCACCAAGCTCGTCTTTGTGCCTGAGCTCGTCATCCCCAACCGCAAGCTCACGATCGCCCAGGGCGCGATCAAGCCGTGGATGCGGATCGCGGGAAACCGCGAAGGCAATATGGAATTGATCGACGAGGTCGGCCATCGCTATGGTTTTAGCGTGAATATGCCGGTTACGGAGTTCACAAAAAAAGCGATGGACATTCTGCTCTACGGCACCGACGGCGAACTTTACAAAGTGGGCAGCCAAGAATTAATGTTCGAAGGCATTATCGCCAACCTCGAGGCGCGTTATCGCGAGACCGATTCGGATTATGTTAGGAAAGAACTTGAGGATTACATGCAAACGCTTATTTGCCCGGCCTGCAACGGTCGCCGTTTGCGCCCCGAAGCGCTCGCCGTGCGCTTTGCGGGGAAGTCGGTCTCCGATGTCGTGAGCCAGCCGATCGACGAGGTCGCCGCATTTTTTTCTTCGATCTCAAAAAACGGAAATGGCAAAAAATTCGAGCTTAGTGAAGACGAAATAAAAATTTCCAAACCCATTGCCAAAGAGATCATCGTGCGGCTTGAATATCTGCTTGACGTCGGGCTCGGCTACCTCACCTTGGATCGCTCGGCCGTGACGCTCTCAGGCGGCGAAGCCCAGCGCGTGCGGCTTTCAACCCAGCTCGGTACCTCGCTTTCGGGGGTCATTTACATCCTCGACGAGCCGTCGATCGGTCTGCATCCGCGCGACACGGACAAACTTTTTGGCGCGCTCACCAAACTGCGCGACCTTGGGAATTCGGTCATTGTTGTCGAACACGATGCCGCAACCATGCGGAACGCCGATTGGTTAATTGACGTGGGACCCGGGGCCGGGGAGTATGGCGGCGAAATTGTCGCCGAAGGAACGCCCGCGCAAGTCATGAAAAATCCCAAGTCATTGACCGGCCAATATTTGTCCGGCAAGAAAGAACTGGCGACGCCGAAGTCATATAGGAAAGGCAATGGCAAATATTTGACCGTTCTTGGCGCGCAAGAATTCAACCTAAAGAACGTCGATGCCAAGATCCCGCTCGGGAAAATGGTGACCGTCTCCGGCGTCTCCGGCTCGGGCAAATCCACGCTCATCTTGGATATTTTAGGTAAAGCGCTTTCGGCCAAATTGCACCGCGCCCGCGAACTGCCAGGGAAACATAAAACCATCAAAGGCATTGAGAACATCGACAAGGTCGTAGCCGTTGACCAGTCGCCCATCGGCCGCACGCCGCGGTCAAACCCGGCCACCTACACCGGCGTTTTCACGGCCATTCGCGATTTGTTCACGGAAATTCCCGAAGCCAAGGCCAAGGGCTACGACGCTGGCAAGTTCTCGTTTAATGTGAAAGGCGGCGGCCGCTGCGAGGCCTGTTCGGGCGAGGGTTTTGTGCAGATTGAAATGTTCTTTTTGCCGGACGTGTACATCGAGTGCAAAGAGTGCCATGGCAAACGCTACAATCGTGAAGCTTTGGAAGTGCATTATAAGGACAAGACCATCGCCGATGTGCTTGAGATGACTGTTGAAGAAGCGCGCCGCTTTTTTACCGACCAGCCGGCTATTTCCGACAAGCTTGGCGTCTTATGCGAAGTCGGTTTGGGTTACATCCGCTTGGGTCAGCCGGCTAACACGCTCTCGGGCGGCGAGGCGCAGCGCGTGAAACTTGCCACCGAACTTTCGCGCCGCGAGACCGGACGCACGCTCTACATCTTGGACGAGCCGACCACCGGCTTGCACTTTGACGATATCAAGCGCCTCTTGGCCGTGCTTCATGAACTTGTTGAAAAGGGGAATACGGTCCTCATCATCGAACACAACCTCGACGTCATAAAATCATCCGATTGGGTGATCGACATGGGCCCCGATGGCGGGATCCGCGGCGGTGAGATCGTCGCCGAAGGCACGCCTAAGGAGGTTGCTAAGAACCCGAAAAGCGTGACGGGGAAGTATTTGAAAGAAGTGCTGTAGCTGAATATCTAATGTCTAATCCGGAAACCAAGAATCCGGTTAGCGGTTCCGATCGTCGGATTAGTAGTCGTTAGATATTAGATATTAAAAAAATCGTCGAGCTTATCTCGACGATTTTTTGACGATTGACAGTCGCGGCTTCTTATTGTAAGAAGCTATGAAGGAGGGAGAATGAAAATTGAAAAATTGGCTCCGAAAGATGTCGCTGACGTTCATCGATTTGGCTCTCAAGAAGCGGAATTTCACATCGGCCACGACTCGTTCTGGAACAAACGACAGCTAACCGCTTGGTTCGCATCAAGTGGCGACGTGTGCCTAGGTGCTTTCATCGGCAAACGGCTTATCGGTTTCATCTTGGTCGCCGTTCATGATCCGACCAGTAAGGCGACCATCGAGAACATCTATGTCGTGCCGAAGATGAGAAGGCAAGGGGTTGCCCAACGGTTGTGCGATGAAGCCGTGAGACGACTCGGCTTGAAAGGCGTGGCTTATGCCGTCAGTTTGGTTAACCAAGGCAACCTAAAATCTCTTAAGTTGTTTTGGTCGGGAGGATTCGCCGATGCCGGCGGTCCGTTCAGATGGGCGTCGCGGTCGTTGTCGGCACAAGAAGAAAGGAGGCGGCCATGTCCAGCTTCGATATCCAAGAGACACTAGGCGTTGCGTCGGAAGAGATTCTGGCCAAGCGCCACAATCTCTTCGTGGGCGCAAGCGACACTCCGTGGTTTCGCGACGGGCGGCGACTCGAAGAGTTGGTGACATGGGCGGTCGAGCATACTCGCGACAGTTTACTTGTCTGTCTGCCCGGACGACTGTATTCATCCAATGTGTTTCATGTCGATAAGGAAGGCAGGGCATCGGCGCTTAAGCGCGGTTATCAGTTGGAGGATACGTATCGCGCGCGAATTGAGTCGGTTCTTCGCGACCATCCGCGTCGCGAAACGGTTCGCGTCATCGGCTACGGCGATTTGCACACGAGAGAATTTGTTATGCGCAAGGAAGCGCTCTATCGAGCGTTCAGCATTAGGCGCGGATTCTATCAGCGCGTTATCGAGGTTGCCAAAGAGTACTTGGTTGCGCGGCAACGACCGACCGACGACCTACGCGCAGAAGCAATTGCTGTCTATCAGCTTCAAGAGTTGCCGATCTTTATTTCGCCAATGAGCACGATTGATTCGCATACCACACATTCGGCTGTGATCTATCCCGGTTTCGGGAAGTTTGATCTATTGGCTCATGATCTCGCGACCAGCGACAAATTTCCGGAAATCCCAAACTGGTTCAAGCCGGAAACGCCAATGGGCATCGCCAGCGTTAGGTTGGTCGGCTAACCAGACAGTTTGTTGGCACGCGCCTCGTATCGTTACGAGGCGCTTTTTCTTTAAAATTGGCCTATTGACAGGTATTCAGATGTGAGATATAACAATATTGTTATATGTTAAATAACTCTTTATGGACATTAGGTATTGGAGGGACAGCCGTGGCGATTCGCCGGTTAAAAGGGCCATTGATCAACTTGATGTAAAAACGCAAAATAAAATATTGAAGACGCTTTATCTGGTAGGGCAAAACGGTTTGGCGATTGGCCCGCCGGTATTAGAAAAAATGCACGGTACAACGCCGTCGATCCACGAAATCAGAAAGCGTTACAAGGGATTTATTCGGATATTCTGTTATTTTGACGGCCGAGAGTTATGGCTCCTGCACATGATCCATAAGAAATCACTTAAGACGCCAAGGCCGGATTTGGAGCTCGTACAAGATCGTGCCAAACAAATATAACTGCATAAAATTAATTGCATGAATATGGACTACGAAAAATTCAAAAATGAATTCCTTAAGGACGAGAAATTGAGAAAAGAATTCGAAAAGTACGATTTGGCTTTTGAAGTTGCCAAGGTTCTTATTGCCGCTCGGGTTGCTAAAAAAATGACCCAAGCGCAATTGGCTAAAAAAATGAAAACAAAACAATCGGGTATTGCGAGAGCGGAAAGCGGTGATCGCCTGCCGAGTTTGAGTTTTCTTAAAAAACTCGCGGACGTATATGGAACCGACCTGATACCTCCAAAATTCAAATGCATGGAAGGTGTAGAGTCGGTAGAAAATCTTAGTGTCAACAATAAAGAATCGGAAACCAGATCAACGTTTACGGAGTGGGCCCGTATACGTTGTCCAAACTTGGTTGAGTATCATGCTTAGATTATTAACAAAAACAGCTAATTAAACATATAGGGATAATCATTATGAGACATGTTTGGTCCATTCTCTGTCGTCGTTCGATAATTGACAGCGAAAGCAATAATATCAGCTTAATTGACGTTCTTGAAGGCATCCAAACTAACTATAAACCAAAAGATGGTGATCAAAATAATGGTCACCCGACGGTCATACCGGTCGATTTCGAAGTCGTAAGTTTCTTTGAAGATATTGATAAAAGCAAAGAACTGCGATTCAAGATCAAGATCGATATCATCGCGCCGGGAAACGTTGTTAATTCCGGTTCCGAGAACGAAGTCGTTTTGCCGATCGGGCCGAAACGCTTGAGGCAGCGCAGTCGGATAAATGGCTTTCCGGTCACGGTTAGCGGGTCATATAGAATGGTTGTTAAGATAAAGCAAGACAAAGAAGAATTCAAGACAGTTGCAGAGTTGCCGTTAGACGTAACGATTAAGGTGGTATAAACAAAAATCTCTCCGCCCAAGGCGGAGAGATTTTTTTGTTAGCCCTTGATGGCCGTTTCGCGGAGTTTCTTGGTGTAATTCTTCATGCCGTAAAGTTTGGCGCGCTTGAACTTGGCTTGGCGGACGGGTTCGACTTTAACGATGGTCGGGAGGTCCATGGGGAAGATCTTTTCAACGCCGATGCCGTAGGATTCCTTCCTAACGGTGAAGGTTTTGGAAGCGCCGGCGCCGCGGATGCCTAGGACAATGCCCTCGAAAATTTGCACGCGCTCTTTTTCTTCGCCCTTAGGCGTGATCTCGCGGATCTTCTGGTGCACCTTAACGGTCATGCCCGGCTTGATCGCCCAGCGAAGTTTCTTTGCGGCTTTCGGTTCATCAACATTCTTAACTTCAACAACAGCTTCGGTCGAAATGGGTTCGGCTGAAACTTCCTTTTTTTCTTCAGTTGTATCTTTGGTATCGGTCATAGGGTTTATAAAGACCCCTCTCGGGGGTCTGGAATGCTCAAAATATACACTAATGCTGAAATATTGTCAAAAATGCCGCCAAATATGGGTTTTTTGAGTATTCATATTCATTTTTTGGAATTTGGTTCTTGGTCCTTGGTTCTTACCCAAAGGTTTTTATTCCGCCACCCTATAAACTTCATCAACGGTGGTTAAGCCGTCCAAGGCCTTCAAAATGCCGTCTTGGGCCATGGTGATCATGCCGGCGGCTTTGGCAATGTCGCGCATTTGGTACTCGGAGACGTTCCCTGAAAGAATGACTTTTTCAATGTCCTGACTCATCGCCAAAATTTCGTAAATGCCAATGCGGCCTTTGTAGCCAATGCCGTTGCATTCGTCGCAGCCCTTGCCATGGAAGAACTTGATCTTATCAAGGTCGACCTTTACACCCGACTTTGGCGAAATGTCGGCTAGGGTTTTTTTAACTCTCGCGAGCGTTTCGTCGTCGAGTTTTGTTTCCTCTTTGCATTTGTCGTGGATGGTGCGGCACAAGCGCTGGCCGATGACGCAATTAAGCGCCGGCGCGAGCAAGAAGGGCTTAACGCCCATCGACATGAAACGGGGGATGGCGCCGGCGGCGTCATTCGTGTGGATGGTGGACAGCAGCAAGTGGCCGGTCAGCGCGGCTTGGATCGCCGTCTCGGCCGTTTCCAGGTCGCGAATTTCGCCGACCATGATGACATCGGGGTCTTGGCGAAGGATGGAGCGCAGGCCTTTCGCAAAGGTATAGTCCTTGGTGTGGTCGATCTGGGACTGGGCAATGCCTTCGAGTTTGTATTCAACAGGGTCTTCGAGGGTAATGATCTTTACGTCTGGGGTGTTAAGCGTCAAGAGGATGGCGTAAAGGGTCGTGGTTTTGCCGCTTCCGGTGTGACCGGTTGTGATGATCATGCCGTTCGGTCGCTGGATCTGCGCTTTCAAGATCTCGTCGTAGGGCGCGCGCATGCCAAGGGACTCGAGTTTTATTCCCGTCGCGCTTGAGCGGAGTAATCGCATGACAACCGATTCGCCGTAGGCGGTGGGGATGGTGGAAACGCGCACCTCGATCTTTTCTTTGCCAAGCGAAATGGTGAACCGTCCGTCCTGCGGCTGGTCGGTCACGTTGATCTTTAATCCGGAAATGAGTTTGACGCGCGAGATCATTCGCACCCATTCGGCGCCGGGAATGGCGGCGACTTTCGTTAAAATGCCGTCGATCCTAAAGCGGACGGCGATCGTTTTTTCTTCGGCCTCGACGTGGATGTCGGACGAGCGGGTGTTGAGCGCAGCGGCCACCAGAATGACCACAATGTCGGTGACCGATGCGCCGGCAAGGGCGGCCTGCAAGCGGTCGAACGAATGAATGTCGGTAAAGCGCTTGATGTCTTCTTCGGAAATGGTCACGCCTTTGGTTATTTGGCGGATCGATGGCAGAGTATCGTAAATGCGCAGGGCGCTTTCGAACGAATGCTCGGAGACCATGTATACGGCGGCGTTTGCGTGCGTCCGTTCTGCAAGCTGATAACGAATTTCTTCGATCTCGGGAAGCGACGGGTCGATGGCCCCCACACGGATCTCGGTGCCGGTGTTGACGAAACAGACAACTTTAGATTTTGTCGCTTGATCCCGAGGGATCGATGAAATGGCCTCGGGGCTTATTGGGAATCCCGAAAGGTCGGTATAGGGGATATTGATCGCCGCGGCCGCACGCGCCGTCTCGACCTCTTTTTCCTTAATGCGGATGTCGCTTATGCGCTCGGCGAATTTTTCCGCGGGCATGCGTTCGGAGGCGAGTTTTTTCGCCCCCTGCTCCGAGGTTTTTTTGCCGATCAGGTCTTCGATGGATTGAGTGTCAGACATAAAGATTATGGAACATGAATCATGAAGCATGAAACATTCTTGTCGAGCCGTGCTCGACCGGAATGATACGTGTTCCATGTTCCATGCTTCATGCGGGCAGTATAACAAAAACATCGCCTTAAGGCGATGCGGCGGTGTTGCGGCTAGCTGCCTCTACGGCTTCGAGCGCGGCGCACAGCCGGCGCCAGATCGGCAGTTGATTTTCACATCGATATGCGCGGGCGGCGCATTTGTCTTCGAGTTCGCGCACTTTTGAAAGCAGGTGGTCTTTTTCATCGTTCTCCCAAGCGGTCCGGGCGACAAACCGGTCATATTCGCCGCGCGCCCGTTTGATCTCGAGGTGCAGTATATCCATCGAGTGTCGGCAAAGGGTCTCGGTCTCGGCGGTCTTTTGAGCAATGTCGGCGGCCGTTTGCGCACCGGTAAATATCGGGTCGAGCGTGCGGGCGTATTTCACGAGCGCACTCATCACGCTTTGCAGGTCGAGTTTGGTCCAGGCGTCTCTGGCTTTCGCGAGCTCAGTATCGGGCGCGCAAACGATCGTCCAGAGGTCGTCGGAACCGGGAAAATTAAGCGAAGTGAATTCTTGACGGGGGCAGATGATGCGTAGTTCATCGCGTTCGCAAACGGCGTTGCCGCTCTCGGGCTCGAGGCGGATGAGCGCCCAGTCGCATTCGAGCGCCGGCGCGCCATCGCGCTCGCGGACTACGCGCACCAGATGCTCGGTCGGTTTAGCGTCGGCGAGGTCGGGCATGCTTTCTCATGTTCTTCAGTTTTTCCCAAAGGCGTTCGAGTTTTGAAATGGCGGAGTGATCGGCAAGACGGGTGTAGAGCAATGCCCATGCCGCATGTTCGAAAACCGCGAGCATCGATCCGCCAATGAGCACGATAAAAAGTCCGAGTGCGCCGAAGATGAAAGTCGTGACAGCGATAATAGCGGTTGCGTGAAGGGCCGAAAGCGCGAGCAGGATAAGAGTGAACGGCGCGATTACGACGGCGAGGGCGGCGAGGATGAGGGCGGTGGAAGCGACCGTCGCAAGAAAGACGAGCCCGATCATCTCGAGTGAAACGAGCCAGTGGCGCTTTAAGAAACGGAAAGCGTCGTGAGCGGCGTTCACCCAACGCTCATTCCCGATCATGATGCCGGCATTTGTCATCATCATGAGGAAGGAAACGATGAGCGCGACAAGCGCGAAGATGACGAAGAGAATGACGCCGACCGCAATGCCAAAGCGTCCGTCGATCGAGGAGTAAACGCCGAGCGCGGCCAGCACGAAGGCCGCAAAGATCACGGTGCGTCCGACAAGCTGGGTCAAGACAAGTTGCCCGACATGCGCGGCGCCGCCCGCGAAGGCCCGGCCCATTGACCGCGTTTTTGTTTTCGCGCGGCGGGCGATGGTTTGGAGGAGCGCGCCCGAAGCGGAAGCGGCGACAAGAACGACGAGCGCAAAGACGGCGAGAAAGACGAGGAGCGAGAAGAAGACGCTCATGCGACCGGCCGCGTCGCCCGCCATGAGAGCATTAAACACGGCGAGAGCATTCGCCGCGCCGCCGGCGTAAGGATCGCCGCTTGATATTTTGTAGATGGCGCGAATGATGAATTCGAAAGCGCCGCCGTTCATCATAAGGAGCGACGCCAAAAAGCCAAGCGGCAGCAGCTCGCGCCGTCGCCAAGCAATTTCAAACGCGCCGCGGACAATGTCGCGATAAAGCGTTCCTTCTTTTATGGTTGATGCGCGCATAGAGCAAAGGTGCGAAATTAAAGTAGTCAGTTATTATACCACAAACTAAAAACCAAGGCATATCCTTGGTTTTTATATGACGATCGATGTTATTATGCGATTTTCGGTCTCGGTCCGACCAGCTTTTCAAATTCTTCGCGTTCCAGGGTTTCTTTGACGAGCAACTCGGCGACGAGCTTGTCTAATGTTGCGCGGTTCTTTTTTAGGACGACTTCGGCGGTGGCGCGGGCGTCGGTAATGAGGCGGGTGACCTCGGCGTCGATCGCCTGGGCGGTGTGTTCGGAGTAATCGCGCTCTTCGTTTATTTGGCGGCCCAAGAAGATCATTTCTTCCTTGTTGCCGAAGGTGCGCGGGCCCAGCTTTGACATGCCAAAGTCGGTCACCATGTGGCGCGCCATCTGCGTGGCGCTCCGCAGGTCGGAGCTCGCGCCGGTCGTTACGTTGTCTTCGCCAAAGGCCTCAACCTCGGCGACATAACCGCCCAATGAGCCGGCGAGATCCGCTAGGAAGGCGGCTTTGGAATGCAGACGCTTGTCCTCGGTCGGCATTTTCAAGGTGTAGCCGCCAGCATGTCCGCGGGCGATGATCGAAATTTTTTGCACCGGATCGGCCTCGGGCAGTTCGTGGAAAACCAGCGCGTGGCCGGCTTCGTGATAAGCAATGGTTTTTTTCTCGAGGTCGTTGATCACTCGCGAGCGGCGTTCGGGGCCCAACATGACCTTTTCGATCGAGGTCAGCACCTCGTCGTTACCTGTCGTTTTCTTGTTCCGGCGCGCGGTCAAGATGGCGGCTTCGTTCATGACGTTAGCAAGGTCGGCGCCGGAAAAACCGGGCGTGCGCTCGGCGATCTTTCGCAAATTGATGTCTTTCTCAAGCGGCTTGGACGCGGCATGAATTTTTAAAATGGCTTCGCGTTCGTTGATGTCGGGGAGGTCCAAGGTGACGCGGCGATCAAAGCGTCCGGGGCGCAGGAGCGCCGGGTCGAGCACGTCGGGGCGGTTGGTGGCGGCCATGACGATGATCCCGATCGACGGATCAAAGCCGTCCATCTCGACCAAAATTTGATTCAAGGTCTGTTCGCGTTCGTCGTGCGAGCCGCCCAAGCCGGCGCCGCGCTGGCGGCCGACCGCGTCGATCTCGTCGATGAAGATGATGCACGGCGCGCTCTTTTTGGCGCGGGCGAAGAGGTCGCGGACGCGCGCGGCGCCGACGCCCACGAACATCTCGACAAACTCCGAGCCGGAAATATGGAAGAAGGGGACGTTGGCCTCGCCGGCCACCGCGCGCGCCATGAGCGTTTTTCCCGTGCCGGGCGGACCCATGAGGAGTACGCCTTTAGGAATTTTTGCGCCGACGGCCACGAACTTTTTCGGGCTTTTCAAAAATTCGACCACCTCCATGAGTTCTTCTTTGGCCTCGCTGGAGCCCGCGACGTCCGCAAAGGTAAGGCGGTTCTTGTCGTTCTTACCGTACTCGCGGGCGCCGGATTGTCCGAACGACATGGCACGCGAATTCTGTCCCTGCACCGAGCGCATCATAAAGAGAACAAGGATGCCGATCGCGAGGATCGGGAGAACGATCGGGAGCATGACGCTCATCCACGCGGAAAACGAACTTTGCGTTTGTACGGTAAGGTCGATCGCCGCGAGCTTGTCATCGGCGACCCCCAGGTTCTTCATGAGGGCCGTGAACGACTCGTTGCTTTCTTTGCTCGCCACTTCAACCTTTTTGTCGCTAAGCGTGACGGTCAGAGTCGAGTCCTTGACTGCGACCGACTTTACCTGGCCCGCCGTCACCTGATGCGCCAAGGTGCCCAGGTCGACGGTCGCGGGTTTGGCGGCATTCAAGTTCAGGGTCGAAAAAATAATGCCGACGACAATGAGTACGCCGAAAAAAATTAACAGGCCTTTGACCGGAGATGATTTCATAGGGTTGCTTTCCATAAGTAAGAGGGCCCCGCCGTGGCGGGACCCCATTACCATATCATATTTTTTATTTCTTTTCGCCCTCGTCGGCCGCTTCCATCGCTTTGAGCGAAAGGCCGAGGCGGTGCTGCTCCGGTTCGATCGAGACGATCTTCCAGGCGAGTTCGTCGCCGATCTTCGCGGCCTCGGTCGGCTCTTTGATCGGTTTGGACGAAAGTTCGCTGATGTGGGCGAGTCCGTGGATGTCGGTGTCGAGCTCGACGAAGAATCCGAACGGATTGGCTTTGATGATTTTGCCGCGGACGATCTGCCCGATGTGATAACGGTCGGTGACATTCTTCCACGGATCGTCGACAAGGCGCTTAAGCGACAAGAATATCTTCGAGCCCTCGACGTTGATGATCTGCGCTTTCACCTTTTGCCCCATCGTGAGAACGTCGCGCGGGTGGTCGATGCGCTGCCAGGCGAGTTCGGAAATGTGCGCGAGTCCCTCGAGGCCGTCGAAGCGGATGAAGGCGCCGAACTCGGCGAGCGCGACGACGTCGCCCTCGACAATGTCGCCCACCTTGAATTTGGCCAGTACTTCTTTCTGATCCTCTTCCCAAATGGATTTCTCGGAAACGATCAGCTTGCGTTCTTGTTCGTTAACGTCGATCACTTGGACCACGAAGTCCTCGCCGACGTAGGTGCGCAGCTTTTCCAAGATCTTGTTCTTCTCGCCGCCGGAAACGCGCGGGTAATGGTCGGGCGAAAGCTGGGAAACCGGAAGGAATCCTTGGATGTGGTTCACGCGCACGAGCATGCCGCCCTTGTTGGCTTCCAAGATGCGCACAGTGAGCTTTTCGCGCTTTTGCATGAGCTCGCGGACGGTCTCCCAGGCGCGGAGGTGTCCGGCAAAGCGGAATGACAATTCAAGGTCGCCGTTCTCGTTCTCGGCGCCCACCACCGTCGCTTCGACCTCGTCGCCCACTTTGAGCGCGTCGTACATGCCCGACTCATCCTTGAGTTCGGGTCCGCGGACAACGCCGGTGCGGAATCCCGGGATGTCTATTTTGACCTCGTTTTTCGTGATGGCGACGATCGTACCCTTCACGATGTCCCCGATCTTGGGAACGTTTAGGAATGATTTTTCCTCCAACAGTTCGGTAAAAGTTTGTTTTGAAGCTTCCATAACTAGTGGAAACTTAGCCACCCGCCTTTGGCGGAGAGCCCCTCCGCCAAAGGCGGAGGGATGAATTAAACGTGTGAGCAGTATATAGAAAAGCCGCTTTCTTGTCAAAAGTCCGCCATTCCTTCCGCGAAATCCGATGTGTTGAGGTCGAAATAAATCGATGTTGATAACTTTACGGAAAACGGATTTCGCCTGATCAATGCAAATCCGATCATCGTATGCGAAAAAAGTTCATGTCTTTTCATGTCTAAAGATACAAATTTAAACGTGTTCGCAAAGACATTTGCTGTGGCTCCCAATTAATG
>CAIQCM010000111.1 GCA_903870305.1 uncultured bacterium | reverse complement strand
GTATAAATATTTTTCTTCTTGATGATTATGACTAATTTGATTTGGTAATTCTGTATGATTGTATAATGCTATATATTCCGCTGATAAAACTATCAGAATACTTTGCATTACTTGGGTCAATCCAATCAAATCCAGTATGGTCTTCGTCTATTTGAATTTTTCCTCCACGAAAAATACCCTTAAAAAAAACAAAGAGAATATGGATATCCTTTTTATTGGCTACAGACATTTTATTACGACTGATTCCTATTGGGGTAGGGATAATATCAATTTTAACATTGTCCCCTAACTCTTCAGTTATTTCGCGAAGAATTATCTTTTCAAATGGAGTATTGAATTCGTTTTCATCAATACGCCCACCGGGAATATCAAATTTTCCTCCCTGCCCCCGCTCAAACGGCGTTGGCATAACCAAAATTTTTCCGTCATCATTTTCCAAAATAAGTTTTAAAGAAACCTGATAAGAATCAATCGAGGAAGTAGATATATTCATAGCTAAAGATAGTTTATCAGAAAAAGCTATAATAACAAGGATTACTGTCCAATATATTGAATTTATAAAAAAAGCGCCCGATATCGTACATCGGACGCTTATGTTTAGGGTCTTTGGTGTCAAGATAACTTCTGGGTGTGCTACTTCTGGAGAATAGCATTGATTTCGCCAGCAACATTCTTCAGGTCATTGAGGCGAGACTCTCGATTTGTGTTGTTGACGACAAGTAACCCACCAGTTCTGAAAGCATTACGCACCATGGGAACGGTATAGGGCCAGAATTCTTCCGTAATCCTTTGGTTGAATAACAGCTCCATATCTGTGGTTGGATCACCATGCCTAAACCCACGAAGTTTATATCTCTGTCTGGCGATGCCAAGGCCAACTTTGATATATACGGTAAAGACTATGTCAAACCCTTTTCCCTCAAGCGTCTTTTTAAGCATTCTACCACCTTCTGCCGTCACTGGACTAAAGTCTAGAATTAGTCCCTTGGAGTATAGATGAATGTTTCGCGAGATATCCAATGATAAATACTCCGCTGCTGGATCCACCGAGTTTTCCAGAGTCCTTTCCAGTCGTCCAGAACGCAAAATATTTCCAATTGATTGAAACGGCAATGACAAGCTCGTGGCCAGTTCTTGTCCGCAAGTCGTTTTCCCAGACCCAGGAAGACCTAGTAGAATTATGGTTGGACTATTTCTTGTCATTGCGTTTTCCCCCAAGCTCCAAGATATCGGTCCTTTCCATCAATTTTGCCGTCTGTCCGTCTCTATCATAAAGCTCTTGCCATACTTCGGGGCGCATAATTTTGAGATCTCTGAAAGTCCCGAGTTCAATAAAGCGGTCAATTCCGTGTTTGTCGAGTCGAACCGTACGGAATTTTCCATCTGGGTATACGAAGAAGCTGTCGTAGTCGACGCCCATATGCATGGTGAAGTTGGTTGTACCAGCGAAACGTTGGCGCAATGATTCTTCAATAAACATAGTTTCTTCGCGACTGAACAAGAGCTTCTTTTGCCATGACAGCATAGATCCTGGGCTAAAACGGAATGGGGAAATTCGCCATCTAACGGGATATCCCGTTTCCGCTACAACAGTGTTAATTACCCCAGCTACGTAGCAGCAGTCATTTATTACTTCCTCGACTGATGCCTCACCATTTCTTCTACCCAACACTGTGAATAGCTGAATTCCTAGCTCTGGGAACTCTTTATGTGCGAATGCGATCAAGCCGCGTACCAATTTTTCGCAATAGCTTGAAGGCCCAATCTTCCGATAAGCGGCGTCGTGATAAGTGTCTAACGACACGCCTAGAAAATCGATGCGACTAAGAACTTTCCTTATAAAACCAGAGCGCATTTCTCCACTCGATGTGTTAATGAAGCTGAGCCCGGTAGTATATAGGAAAACCTTAAGCCTTTTGAGTCGGGCATAATCGATGATCTCAAACAGGTCTTTGCGTGTTAGAGCCTCACCGCCGGTAATTGATAATGCACGTGCGCCATGTTGGTGCAAGAAATCAACAAGTTTCTTGCACTCAGCTGTATCCAGTTCCTTCTGCCGCTCGTTTTCTGCGTTAGCAACTAGTGCGCCGACGATACAGTGCTCGCACCTAAGCGGACAATTTGCAGTAATAATCCAATCGATCACCGTCTTCAGTTTCAGGTTTTCCATTTTCACTCCAATTGTTCTAGTTGTTTAAAATTTCAGAGAGCAATATTGTAAAATATACTATATGAAGTTTATTGTCAATCATTCTTGTGGGTGTTCAGCCAAATGATCACTTAAATGTGCAGCGAAATGTCCGCTTGGAGATAGAATGATTACGTCCTCGAAGAAGGGGTGGGTAATTCTTCTGACCGCCCCTGATTGATCAAGAATCCGTACCGTTCCTGATACTCCGCGCTCTAAATGGTGAGTACCGACATCAGAAGAACCGGGAATCCCCTTCTCGCTCCTCTTCTGCCACTTGAAGAAAGCCGACTCCTTCAACGAATGCTCGCTTGGCGGATCAGCGGCCAAGGCGGCCCGAATTTGCAAAAGAACCGACCAGACATCTTTGTTGTTTTCCATTTCCGTCTCTTATTGTTTCTGCCCCTGACACAACCTTATTATTTGCATTGCAAATAATCAAGAAGACCGGATACAAAATAAAAAACGCCGCATCCGGATAATGCGGCGTCTTGATCGTTCGTGTCGCGATGTCTTTTCCCTAAAGCCCGTCTTTGTCCGTGATGACACGGGCGATTGATTCGGCCAACGAGATCACATGAAAAAGCGGCTTGCCGGCGACGAGTGCCGCTTGTTCTGGGCAGGAATCAGTGATCCAGACCGTCTCGAATCCCGCGTCCAAGAACTTACGCCATGAATCATTGGGGAAACGGCCGTGGGTGGCATAAGCGCTCACCTTGGCGGCACTGGCGGCGAAAAGAGCATCCTTGCACTTCAAGGTCGTTCCGCCCGTCATGAATGCATCGTCCACGATCACGATATGACGGCCAGCCGGATCGCCCTCAATGATCTTGATGACGCGTTCTTCGCCTTTCCCGCGAACCTTTTCGCAGACGATCTGCGGATACATCCTGAAGTACCGAGCAAATCGCTTGCGCGACCCGTAATCCGGAAAACAAACACTCACGTCGCCCTGTTGTTCGAGAATAGGCAAAATGTATTTGAGGGCTGACTTGAGACGAACCACGACATGCTTGGCGAAGTATGACTTGAGCTGCAAAGCGTGAATGTCAAACATCACGACTTCGGGCCGGCTGTTCACGGACAAAAGCGAAATGAATTGAGCCAAGATGTCGGCGGTGATCACTTGCCCCTCGTCATCAGCCCGATCCATGAAACCCGGCGGAAAGAATGGCAGAATGAACCGAAAACGCTTGAGCCCATAGTTCGCGATCGTCATTGCCGCGCCGAGCTGTTCGAGGATGTAAGCCGGATCCTCCAACGAAGCGAGGAACGCGACATCCATCCGGCGGATCCCGCGCTGTTTCTCAATGAATGTATCGGGATAGCCATCGCCGAAGAGAACCCACTTCACGTCACCGAGTATGATCGACGGATCAAGTTCGACAATATGACGCGCCATGGCTTCCATCTGCCGGCAGTAGAACAAGATGCATGAATGCTGAATCTGATCGGTCATGTTTCACCTCTTAACAAAATTGTTGTCATCGTCAAAGAACGGTCTATATGTTTACCAAAAGAAGGCGAATTAATCAAGGCGCTCATATGCGATGCTTAAAATTAAAAACCGTCGCCTTGTCCTCTGAACAAAACAACAGTCAGCGATTTTGCTGCGCGAAGTGGTAGAACCAGCCGAACGTGCCGATGATTTCGGCATGTTCCTTGAGGTCGAGGACGAACCCAAGATACTTATTGAGATGCTGGCAGGGCCAACCCAGGTCGATAACGTTCCATCCGTCCGTGCTGTTCCATGCATGAATGGTCGGACCGCCCGGGCCGATCACCAAGCCCTCGCAATAGTAGATACTCTCGGCCTTGGCCAAACAATTATCGTAGCAATGCCATGGTTTGGAAAAGTACCGAACCGGCGACGGTAGCGGTCGCGGCGTAAAGACCCGCGCTTTCGCGACTATTTCACCGTCCCAGCCGAACACCGCGCCGTGTTCTTGCATGAACCGTCTGGGATCCGGGACATTGGCGCAAGCGCGGCGGAAAAGCGCCACACCAACAACCCACAAGCCCTTTGCGGCCTTATTAAGTGCGGGAGCTATGGAATGATAATAACCGCCGAGCATATAACGAAACGACAAAAGAACGGCAACGTCCATGAATATGTTTATTACCGTTGCAGCCGGAAAGCCAAGGATATGAGATGTTCCGAGCCACCCATCCGCGAGGATGAACTGGAGCGGCAATTATTATCCCTAATCAAGGAATATGCGTTGCTGAACGAATGGGCGGCGGAACTATTAAAAATGGTCGACGAGTATGAACGGGAAGCCATCCAATCAACCGCCGCTACTGTTCAAGAACTACAGAACGAAATCAAGGATATTTCTGAAAAACTCCAACGCCTTCTTTCGGCCTATCTTGACCAAAATATCGAGCGAGAAATTTACCGCTCGGAGAAGGCAAACCTTCTCTCCCTCAAGAAGACCTTGGAGGGAAAAATCCCCCTCTTAGAGCAGGCGTCTATCTCTTGGCTCGAACCTCTTAAAAATTGGATAAAAGACGCGCAAACATTGAACGAAATCGACAAAACGACACCCGTGCCCCTCAAAAAATCTTCGGCTCGAACCTCGTTTTAAAAAAATCAAAAAATCGAATTTATCGCTAAAACACAATACGCCGAGCTGGGCTTGGCGTATGGAAAACGGGGGGAAATCCCGACTTGTCGTATTGTGGTGGACCCATCGGGAATCGGACCCGAACCTTCTCCATGCCATGGAGATGTAATACCACTTTACTATGGGCCCGGACGAGTTATCAGTTACGAGTTGTTAGTTATTAGTAATCGCACGAGTGGGTAATATAACAAACCGGGCTTCTTTGTTCAAGAGGCCCGGTGTTTATGAATGTTTTTTGAATCAGTTATTTCGTCGATTTGAGCTTGGTCGGTGAGACCGGCGCGGCGGGGGCGGATCCGCTCACGCCGTTTGACGCGGCGGCGGAGCCGGGAACGATCTTGCCGGACTTTTCATCCTGCAGGGTCTGCAAGCGCTGCTGAACGTTCTTGTCGTCCGGCGTAACCTTTAAGATGGCCTGGATCTGGGCGATGGCGTCATCCCACTTTTGCTGATCTTCGTAAACGCTGGAAAGGAGCCAGCGCGCGTTGGCAAAATTCGAATTTTGCGCGACCAAGTATTCCAATTCGGCTTGCGCTTTGTCCTTTTGGCCGTCGCGGTAATAGAGCATGGACATTTCCAAACCAACGCCGCCGTCGTTGGGATAGGCCTGCATTACCGGCAAGAGCGCAGTGATCGCGTCCTTGGTCTTGCCTTGAGCGTCCAAAACCAGCGCTTTTTGATAGATCGCCGGGGCGTAATCGGCTTTAAGGGAGATCGCCTTGTCGAGCGCGGCGCCGGCGCTTGCAAGCGCGTCATCAACCTGCTTTTGAATATCCGCTTTGGCGGCGGCGTCCTTGGCCGAAGACAGTCCGGAAGCGGCTTTGGCGGCGACGGCCAAGTAAACGCGACCCTCTGAGGTGGGGTGCACCGGCGAGGTCGGGTCGAGCGCGGCGGCTTGCTCATCGGCTTTGATCGCTTCATCGGAGGCATTGGCCACGTACGGAATGATCGCCTCATAGATCGCGCCGAGCTGGGCCCAGTTCTGAAGATTCATCGGTGACATGTCGGCGGCGGAGCGGGCGACTTTAACCGCGGAGGCGGTCAGCGTTTGCACTTCGCTGGACCGCGTCGCGGTGTCGAGCTTGCTGTCGTTTATCACCTGTTGGATCTTGAGTAAATAGGCCTGCGAAAGATTGCGAGCTATAGAATCGGATTGCGGATTCATGCTGGCCGCTGTCTCGAGATTGGTTATGACCGCGTCAATTTGCGCATCGGTGTTCTTCCCCACGGCGCTCGCAAAATTAGCGTCGGCGTAGAGGCGGGTGCCCTCGGTTAACCAACCGGCCAGCGAGAGCACGATAATGATGACGAAAGCGAAGGTCAGAACCAACCCGGAGCGCGGCGATGACGCAAAACTGACCTCGGTGTTTTCGTTCGAAGTGGCGCGGATCAAAAGCGCGAGAAGGAGCCAGAATATGAAGAGCGCGGCAAGCGAGGTTCCGTAAAGAAGCAAGCCGGCGGCCGAGGCGAGCCAGGCGGCAAATAACGTCAGTGTAAAGACCCATTCCGCGTCGCCCTTTCGACGCGAGGAGATCAGGAAAGCGACCGGCTTCCACAACCCGATCACAATAACCGCGAGCCAGGCGACCAATCCGGCAACGCCCAAGGTTCCGGCGACGGTGGTGAGATACGATGCGCCGCGGTCAAATTGCACGTACCACAGAGCGCTCTTGTTGAGGTCAACCGTACGGTGCAAGGCAAAATCGGCGCCATATGTGCCCGGACCGCTGCCAAAGATCGGGTGTCCGAAAAGCGAGTCGCGAGCCACGGAAAATGACTGCGAAAACGACGGAAAAACTTCGGCCGGCGCGCGGATGGGCAAAGAAATGTTCACAGCCAAAAACAGCACGGTAATGACGAGCGCGATCATTGGAACTGCAAGCCAGTTCAAGCGGCGGATGGCCTGAGGCCGGACAACGGCGAAAATAAGGATCACCAGCAATCCGGCGACAATTGCCGTCCAGACCGGCCAAAAATTGATGACGGCGACAACGATAAGCGCCAAGCCGCCGGCAACGCCGACAGCAATGCGACGCGAGAGCGCGAACTTCCCTTCATCATCGAACAAAAACGAGGTTGTTGCCATGACCGTGATCACGGCGGCATACAAGCCCAAAGTGACGGTCGAGCCGATGAGGTTAAAGGTTGACGATGAAACAGCCGGGATGATATGCGCGCCGGCGAATTGCAACAGGGCGTAAAGCGAAACAATGCCGCCCGCGACCGTTGCGATAAAAACGGCTCGTTGCGCAAAACGGCGCTGGGCGGGAATATTCACGACCACAAAAAACAACGCGGCAAAAAGCAGGGTCGTGACCAATGATTGGTATTCCTGTCCGCCGTCGCCGATGATGCCGACGTATTTTGCGCTCGAAACAAGGGCGGAAATAAGGACGACCGCAACCAAAACCAGTACGATCGGATTGGCCGCGGTACGGCGGATCGAGAGCGTTTTGTTAACCAACATCGAACCGACCCAGCAAAGAGCGGCGGCGCTCACCAAGACCAAAAGAACGATCTGTTTGGGGAACTCCAGCGACTGGCTGGTATTAATAAGGAAAGCGAGCGGCACAAGCGCCACGGCGGCGAGCGACAGCGCTTCGGAGACAGTGCCAAGAATGGCGCTTAATTTCTTCTGCGGCACAAGACGCGGCGCTTTGGCGGGCGTGAGGCCGGCCGATGACAAAAACTCTTTGGGCATATGGAGATTAATTATGATAACGACAGTATAGCACAACCAAAATGAAGCATGAACATGGGGGCACGCAACATTAAAACCCCGCC
>CAIQCM010000110.1 GCA_903870305.1 uncultured bacterium | reverse complement strand
TGATTAACCGCGTTATCGGCGGTCATTTGCAGGATCACGCTCGAGGCCGGATGCGTCATCGTGAAGGTCTTTTTAAAATAAACAATATTGTCGGCAGTCGTCCAATCGGGCGGCCAGAGTGTTTGGTTGTTTCTTGCTCTGCAAAAGCTTGTTTAACTAAGTTAAGTTTGATCTGGCATTGCCTTTCATAATTAATCATCTGAAGCGGGCAACCGCCGCAAGCTCCGGCGTTAGGGCACGGTGGCGCGATACGATCGGGCGAAGCTGTGACGATCTTTTCCGTCTTGATCCGCAGCTTTCCTTTGGTTCGCGCGACAACAGTGCCGGCGATCTTTTCGCCGGGAATGACAAAATAAGCAAGACCCGGCTTGCCCTCGATCGTGAGTTCGCCTCGGCCTTTTTCGTCGATCTTTTCGACGATCGCCTCAATATGGTCGCCAATTTTTATGCGCATATAGGTCGGTTGGGTCCTATTGGACCTATAATCAACAAGTGACAAAAGCAGGTAATTATGTTAAATTGGGGGCTAGCTTATGCCTGCAAAAAAACCGCTTCTCTCGATCATCATACCAACACTTAACGAAGAAAAGAACCTGCCAACGCTTCTTGCCACGCTAAAGGAACAAACCTTTCGCGATTTTGAGGTTGTGGTGGCCGATTCGCACAACACCACCGACAAGACCAAGGAGATCGCGCTCGCAGCCGGCTGTCGCGTTGTTCCCGGCGGTTCGGTTTCCCAAGGGCGCAACAACGGCGCCGCCGCGGCTTTGGGCAAGGTGTTCTTGTTCCTCGACGCCGATGTGGCGCTGCCAAATGGGTTTTTCCTCGAGGATACGGTGAACGAATTCATCGCTCGCGATCTTGATCTCGCCACTTGCCGCGTGCGCGCCATGGACGGCGACGGTTACGATAAACTTTTTCACGACCTTTACAACGTTTATTCGGTGGCGCTCGGAAAGATCTTGCCGCACATTCCGGGTTTTTGTTTTTTCATCAAGCGTTCGGTCTATGAGGCGGTCGGCGGGTTTGACGTCGACGTGAAGCTCGCCGAAGACCATGAGCTGGCGCGCCGCGGCTCGAAGATAGGAACTTTTGGTTTTCTTTTCACGCAATGCATTCCCGTCTCCACCCGCCGCTTCGAACGCGACGGCCGGTTCACGACCGCGATCAAATACATTCTTTGCGAACTGCACATGCTCACGATCGGGCCGGTTAAATCGAATATTTTCAAATACAATTGGGGTCATGGCAAACAAAACTTAAGCGCCGACGAGGTCGTCAAAAAATAAACATGTTTGGAAAACTTTGGAACAATGAATCAAAGACCATCACTTCCGCCGCCATGCTTTTGGGCGGCGCGTCGTTGGCTTCAAAATTTTTGGGCGTGATCCGCGACCATGTGCTGGCGGGAACTTTCGGCGCGGGCGACACGCTCGACGCTTATTATGCGGCGTTTCGTTTGCCGGATACGATCTACGGCCTTCTCGTGGTCGGCGCGCTCTCGGCCGGATTTTTGCCGATCTTCACCGAATACATGCTGCGCCGCGACGACGGCTCGCGCGACGACGCTTGGCGGCTCACTAACGAGCTCATTGGAATTTTGGGCGTCATTCTTGTTGTGGTCACCGCCGCGCTCGTGATCTTCGCGCCGTGGATCGTTCCGGCGATCACACCGGGGTTCGTCGGTTCCAAGCTGAAGCTCACGATCGAGCTCTCGAGGATCATGTTCGCTTCGACCTTCATTATGGGGCTTTCGGCGGTCATGGGCGGCGTGCTCCAGGGCACCAAGCGGTTCTTCGCCTTCGCCGCCGCGCCCATCTTTTACAACCTTGGCATAATTTTCGGCGCGCTGGTGTTCGTGCGTTTTTGGGGTCCGGCCGGGCTCGCCATGGGCGTCGTCCTTGGCGCGGTACTGCACTTTGCCGCGCAATATTTGCCGGTCTGCGGCTTGGGCTTTAAACTCAAGCCGCGCATGAAGACCTCGGATGACGGGATCAAGAATATTGCCAAACTTTCCGGCCCGCGCATCTTAGACCTTGCGGTCACTCAGATCGACCTCACGGTCGCGACCGTCATCGCTTCGACCCTCGCCGCCGGATCGGTTTCGGTCATGAACTTCGCCAACAACCTGCAGTCGGTGCCGTATTCGTTCATCGGCGTTTCCTATGCCGTGGCCGCTTACCCGTCGCTCACTCGTTTCGCCGTAAAAAAGGAAACGGATCGTTTCGTCGACAGTGTGAACGGCGTCACCAGGCAAATATTATTTTTTGCCGTGCCCATTTCCATCCTTCTCTTGCTGCTGCGCGCCCAGGTCGTGCGTTTGATCCTGGGAAGCGGTCATTTTGATTGGGACGACACGACTCGCACCGCCGACGCGCTGGCGCTTTTCGCCATCTCGATAACTTTTCAGGCGGTCTGCCCACTCTTGATCCGCGGCTTTTACGCGCTCAAGGACTCGACCACGCCCTTACTCATCGGCATGATCTCAGTGGCTGCCGACATCATTGGCAACATTACCCTTTCCAAATCAATGGGCGTCTCGGGGCTGGCATTGTCTTTTTCAATTTCCTCGGTCATTCAGGTCACGTTGCTTTGGGTCACCCTGCGCATGAAGACAGGAACCCTCAATGAATCGCTTTTGATCAAGTCGCTTGCGAAGATCACGGTGGCCGCCGTGCCCATGGCGCTCGTGATCCAGCTGACCAAGAACTTCGTCGGTGTGCATGTGAACATGAATACGGTTTTCGGCGTCTTTACGCAGGCGGCTCTTGCGGGCGCCATGGGTCTGGGTTTGTATTTCGGCGCCGCATATTTCTTGCGCTCGGACGAGGCGCGCAGCTTCGTTGAAGCGTTCAAGCGCCGCGTCGGCATCCGCGAACTCCCCGTTATCGCCATTGATGAAGCGCTGGAATAAACGTTATGAAGCATGAAACACGTAACATGAAACACCCTTGTCAAGCTTTGCTTGACGAAATGCTTCATGCTTCATGCTTCATGTTCCGTTAGACCATATGGATCAATCAAAGATCAGAAATTTTGTCATCACCGCGCATATCGATCATGGTAAATCAACCATTTCCGATCGCTTTTTGGAAGTGACCGGAACAGTGGCGCATCGCGAAATGAAAAGCCAGATCCTCGATAACATGGATCTTGAACGCGAGCGCGGGATCACGATCAAGCTGGCGCCGGCGCTGATGAATTGGAAGGGCTACGAATTGAACTTGATCGACACGCCGGGGCACGTGGATTTTACCTATGAAGTATCGCGTTCGCTTTCGTCGGTGGAAGGCGCTATTTTGCTAGTCGATGCCACCCAAGGCGTGCAAGCGCAAACGATCGCCAACCTTTACCTGGCCATTGAACAGAATTTGAAGATCATTCCGGTCGTTAACAAAATCGACCTGCCCGCCGCCGAACCGGAAGAAACGCGCGACGAGTTGGTTAAGCTTTTGGGTTGCGCGCCGGAAGATGTTTTGTTTGCTTCCGGCAAATCGGGGATTGGTGTTCCCGCGATTCTTGATGCGGTCATCGAACGCTTGCCGCAGCCGAAAGGTGACCCTGCCAAACCTCTGCGCGCGCTTATCTTTGATTCTTTCTATGATGACTATAAGGGCGTTGTCGCTTACATCCGCGTGATCGACGGATCGCTTAAGATTAAAAACAAAGTGCGTTTTATGGCGACCAAGGTGCATGCCGAAGCGCTCGAGGTGGGCGTCATGCAGCCGCGGATGAAGGAAACCGGCGCGCTCTCGGCCGGGGAGATCGGATACCTCGTTACAGGACTCAAAGATATTTCCGGTTGTCGCGTCGGCGACACGGTGACGCTCGCGGATGCCGATGTTGAAATGCTGCCCGGTTATCGCGAGGTCAAGCCAATGGTGTACGCGGGAATATTTGCCAAGGAAGGTTCAAGCTACGAGCATTTGCGCGAAGCAATGTTGAAGTTAAAGTTGTCGGATGCTTCCCTTATGTTTGAACCGGAGCGCTCGACGGCGCTTGGTTTTGGTTTCAGGGTCGGCATGCTCGGCCTGCTGCACCTCGAGATCGTTCAGGAGCGCTTGCGGCGCGAACATAATTTGGATCTCATTGTGACCGCCCCATCGGTGGCATACCACGTCATCAAAACCGACGGCACCGAGATCGTCGCCAAGTCCCCGCAGGATCTGCCCGATTATTCGCAAATGGAAAGCATTAAAGAACCGTGGGTGAAGTTATCGGTCATTTGCCGTGAAGAAGACATTGGCGGGGTCCTGGGGCTTATTGCCGACAAGCGCGGGCTGTATAAGAATACGGAATATTTGGGCGAAGGCCAAAAGCGCGTCATTGTTTCCGCCGAATTCCCGCTTTCCGCGATCGTCATCGACTTTTATGACAAGTTGAAGTCGGTCAGCTCCGGCTACGCCTCGATGTCATATGAATTCTACGATTACCGCCCGGCCGACGTCGTGCGCATGAACATACTGGTCGCCGAAGAGCCGGTCGAGGCGCTCGCCACGTTGGTCTACCGCGACGAAGCCCAGCGCGTCGGCCGCAGCATTGTCGAGACGCTAAAAGAATCGATCCCGCGTCACATGTTCGAAGTGAAAATTCAAGCCGCGATTGGCGGCAAAGTGATCGCCTCGGATAGGATCCCCGCCATGCGCAAGGACATGATGGCGAAAATGAGCGGTGGAGACGTGACTAGAAAAATGAAACTTTTAAGCAAACAAAAAGAAGGCAAAAAACGCATGAAAGCCGCCGGCCACGTCGACCTCCCGCCGGAAACGTATTTGGCGGTGCTAAAGAGATAGTTATATACTTTGACCATGGACAAAGGATTGGAAATAAACAAGTTTTTCGATATCAACAAACTCCCTCCCAAAAAGGGCTTGCTTTTGTTCGGGCTTTCGATGAATAAACTTCTTAATCGTCAAAGCGCGGAAATGTGTTTAAATGATATTCGAAATTTTACGCCCTCCAAGGTCAGTAAGCCGCTCATTGGCTGCAATTTTATCTACACGGATTTTCTCTATTTGTATAATGAAAAACCGGCGTCGGAACTCAAACACTCGTTCATGAATTTGGTCATCAACCACCGCAACGGGATGAAAAAGCTGCTCGAGAAGAACCAGCTCGAGTTGCAGATCCAGCACGCCTTTAATTATCTCGTTTGGAATCAGCTTTACGTCGGGACAAATGATTTTAATAATTTATTTGAACGTATAAAGCGACTGTATAAGTCCGACGAAAAATGGCAGGCGTACATGAGAGACGATTGCCGGACTTTTGGCCGGGAAATGGACGA
>CAIQCM010000109.1 GCA_903870305.1 uncultured bacterium | reverse complement strand
TCGACTTGGACATTTTTCGTTCCGGGAAGTTCAGTGCCATCACCCGCGCCGATTTGGTAAGAAGGGGCTTGGGTTCGGTGAAGGTTTCGCCAAAGCGGTTGTTCCAAAAGCGAGCGATGTCGCGGGTGAGTTCCACGTGCTGGATCTGGTCTTCGCCGACCGGCACGCGATCGCCGCCGTAAATAAGAATGTCAGCGGCTTGCAAGACGGGATAATTCAAAAGCCCGGCGTTCACGGTTTTGGCGCGTTCGGACTTGTCCTTGAATTGCGTCATGCGTTCCAAGAAGGTCACCGGCACGACGGTGTCGAACATCCAGCAAAGCTCAGTCACTTCGGGAACGTCTTTTTGATGAAAGAGCGTAACTTTTTTCGGATCGAATCCAAGCGCCAAAAGTTCGGTTGCTAATTCAATCCGATTGGTCGAATAGTTGGTAAAAATGTCCGGTTCGTTCATCGAATGATAATCGGCCGTAAAAAGAAAACAGCGCCCTTTGTATTCGTCCTGAAGGTCTTCAACATAATTCCGCAAAAGTCCTAAAAAGTGGCCAACATGCAACGCGCCCGTGGGCTGAATTCCGGTGACAATGGTTTCTTTTTCCATATACTGGATGGGAATTAGGAATTAAGATTTAGGAATTAGGAAGCCGTTCGCCGCGCTCTTAATTCTTAATTCCTATCTCCTAATTCTCGTATTATAATGGTATCTTGACAAAAATCAAAGAATATAGTATATTTAACCGTTATGAAATACACCATTTCCGCGCTTATTATTGCCATTTCTTTGCTCGGCGCCGCGCCGGCCAAGGGGGCGACCATTCCGGATGGATCCCTTATAAGGGGCTCGCAGCCGGCGGTTTATTATATTACCAACGACGGCAAGCGCTTGGCTTTCCCCAACGCGGCCACCTATTTTACGTGGTATCCGGATTTTTCCACGGTAAAGTTTGTTTCCGATAAAGCGCTGGCGGCCTTCCCGCTCGCCGGGAACGTCACTTACCGACCGGGCGCTCGCTTGCTTAAACTTTCTTCCGCCACAACCGTTTATGCGGTTTCTCACGGCGGCGTGCTGCGCCCCATCATGAACCAAGGCGCGGTGCGTTTTGAATACGGCACCAATTGGAGCAACTTGGTTGATGACCTTCCCGATGCATTTTATACCAACTACAAATTGGGCGATGCAATTTATTCCGAACTTGATTATCTGCCCTCGACCGCGCTTGCGAGCTCGAATACTATTTCGGCCGACCGCGTGGCCGCATCGTCGTCCGCTCCGGCGGTCGATCTTTCGACCGCGAGCGTTGGCGCCTCGGTCTCCGGCCGCATTATTGCGGTCGCGGTTGATCCAACCAATGAGAATGTCGCCTACGCCGGTTCGGCTTCGGGCGGCATTTGGAAAACCACCGACATGGGCAAGAACTGGGTTCCACTCACCGAACGCCTCGCCTCGATGCATATCGGCGCGCTCGCGATCGATGCGCATAACGCTTCGACGATCTACGCCGGCACGGGCGAAACCTACATGCCGGGCGATGATTGGGCTTACATGGGCGTTTATGTTTCCAATGACGCCGGAGCCAACTGGACGCTTTTGGCGAACACCGCCAGTTTGCCGCTCACGGCTGTTTCTTCGATCGCCATTGATCCGACAAATTCTTCCCGCATTTATATTTCCGGAAACACCGGCGTGTATCTGAGCACCGATGCCGGATTAACTTGGGCCAAGACCTCGCTTAAGGGCTTCGTCGAGCAGGTCATGGTTTCGAGCGCTGATCACAATACGATATTTGCGACCGGCAGCCAAACCAATTTGTGGCGCTCCAAAGACGGGGGAGCCAATTGGACGGCGCTTGCCGGTTGGAACGCTAACCGCGGATTTCCGGACAATAATCCGTGGTTCAACCGCGTGACCGTGACCCAATCCTCGGGCACGACGGTCAAGGGCGGCGTTACTCATGTGCTTTACGCAGCTTTCGCCGACCCGTTCCGCCTTTACCGATCCGACAATGAAGGCGACGCGTGGCAAGAGGTCGCGCGCCAAACCGCCGACGCCAAGAACTTCGCCGTGGTCGCCGACCCCGCGAACGCTGACATTGTCTTTACCGCCGGTTCGCTTTTGCGCCGCGCCAAAGATGGCGGCTGGAACGTTGCGGTCATCCCCATGCAATACAACGACGTTCGCGCGCTCGCTTTCGCGCCCTCCAACAGCAATGTTTGGTACGCGGGCACCGACGCCGGCGTCGAGGTCTCGGTGGATAACGGCATGACCTGGCAGATCCGTTCGAACGGTCTTAATACCACCCAATGGTATTCGATCGCGGTTTCGCCCGATGGCGCCAACGTGTATGGCGCGGTCCAAGATCTTTCCATCTTGCGCCTTAACGCCAACAACACTTGGGACATGCTTTCTTGGGGCACACCCAAAGAGATCGTCGCCGACCCGGCGCACACCCATGTTATTTATGCGCTTTCGAGCGATGTAAAAGGCATCGGTCGCTCCACCGATAACGGCCAAGCGTTCTCCGCGATCAATGGCAACTTGCCGGTTTCTTCGGGGCTCGCGCATTTGGCGATTGACCCGGTCTCGACCGGCACGTTGTATGTGTCTTCCGGCGCCAATGTGTATGGCACCAATAATGCCGGCACCGATTGGTACCGTTTTGACAACAGCAACTCAACGTCCAATGTCGCTTCGATCGCCGTGGATGGAAACACGCACAAGGCGTATGTCGGCCGCGCCGACGGTTCCATTGACGAACTCACGCCGGTCTTCGGATCCGGTTCATACGGCAGCAAGTGGGCGAACATTTATCGCGAACCCAATCAAAAACCGGTGGCCGAACTTTCGACCGTCGGGGGTTATGTGACCGTCGCTTTTGATACCGACTGGGGCACGCGCGTCGGCCGGCTTGCGAACGGTTCGGGCAAATGGATCTTCCAAGACGTCACCGGCAACTTGCCCGCCGGCGCTTGGCTCCACGCCATGGCCGTTGACCCGGCCAACCGCAATGTGATCTATGTTTCGCACAAAGCCGGCGCTTTCCGCGGCGTCTCTGCTGACAGCGGCAAGACCTGGACCTGGACGCGCACCGAGGAAAATCTCCCGTCCGTCGAGATCATGGACATCGCGGTTTCTCCAATCACCGGCACCGTCTACTACGCCACCTGGGGCCGCGGGCTTTACCAAGTGACGCCGTAATTGGCGCGTGGCACGTAGCATGTGGCTCGTGGCAAATGGTATTTAGAAATTTGAAAAACACCATCGCAAATCGCGGTGGTGTTTTTGGTTTTTGATAGGGGCTTTTGACAGATGATAAAAAGGTGTAGAATGAGTTTTATATGGAAAAAGACAGTATAAACAATGATGAGTTGGTCGCAATGATCAAGGGCGGCTTTGATCAGGTTGGTAAAGATATCGCCGAGGTTAATAATAAGGTTGATACTCTACGCACCGAACTTAAGTCGGAGATTTCCGCCGTACGCACCGAACTTAAGTCGGAGGTGCATACTCTACGCACCGAACTTAAGTCGGAGATTTCCGCCGTACGCACCGAACTTAAGTCGGAGATGCATACTCTACGCACCGAACTTAAGTCGGAAATTTCTGATTTGCGGACAGAGGTGCGCGACGGCTTTATGAAGACCAATGATAAGGTTGATTTATTGGCTGTAAAGTTGTCAGACAAAAATGTTATCACCAAAAAAGATGCGAAAGAAGTAATGGCGATAAATCCGGTCTCGATCTCCTAGTCATCATCTTCTCGACTTCGCTCGAAGAGTATACAAAAACACTGTCGCTTGCGCGACGGTGTTTTTCTATGTTCTTAGTTCTACGTTCTATATACTAAACTTCAATAATGACCGGCAAGACCATCGGGCGGCGCTTGGTGGCGGTCCAGAGGAACTGGCCGATGTCGTCGCGGATCTTGTTTTTGGTGTACTCCTCGAAGGCGGGGGAGCGACGGTCGCTGTCGTGCAAGATCTTTTTGACCTTGGCGCGGGCTTTCTCCACCAGTTCGCGCGCGTCTTTAATATAGACAAAGCCGCGCGAGATGATGTCCGGGCTCCCGATGAGTTTCCCGGTGCGGCGCTCGAGCGTGCAGATAACCACAAACATGCCGTCCGTGGCAAGCTGCAAGCGGTCGCGCAAGACGACGTGCGAAACGTCGCCAACGCCCAGGCCGTCGACCATGATGTACTCGATCGGGAATTTATCCTTGGTGACCGTCCCGCCCTTGGCGTCGAACTCGACGATCTGCCCGTTGTCCGGCATAAAGATGTGATCGCGCGGGATCCCCACCTCTTCGGCCAAGTTGGCGTGGGCGTGGCGCAAGAACAGGTTGCCATGCACCGGCATGAAGTACTTGGGTTTGGTGAGCATCATCATCTCTTTAAGCTCTTCCTGTTTGGCGTGTCCGCCGGCGTGCACGTCCATGTTGGCGTAGTGGACGACCTTGGCGCCTTGGCGGATGAGCGTGTCCTTTAAGGATTGCACGGTGCGCTCGTTTCCCGGAATGACCGAGGACGAGAAGATGACCATGTCGCCGTCTTCAAGGCGGATGCTGCGGTGTTCGCGGTTGGCGATCCGCATAAGCGCCGCGTTCTTTTCGCCTTGCGCGCCGGTGCAAATGATAATGAGCTTGTCGTGGTTAATATGCTTCAGGTCTTGTTCGTCGATGATCGTGCCGGGCTTAAATTTCATGTAGCCCAGCTTGTGGGAAATTTCGACGTTCGATTGCATGGAGCGGCCCAGCAGCAAGACCTTGCGGTTGGTCTTTTCCGCGATGGTAATAAGCTGCTGGACACGGGTGAGGAGCGAGGCAAAAGTGCCGACGATAATGCGGCCTTGGTGCTTTGAAACAATGCCCAAGAGTTCTTCGCTCACGATTGATTCGGAAATTTGTCGCCCGGGCTGCTCGGCCGAGGTCGAGTCGCTCATGAGGAGCAAGACGCCTTTTTGTCCGAAGGCGGCAAGCCGCATGGGGTCGGCCGGGAGGTCGGGCGGAATGGGGTCGAGGTCAAACTTAAAGTCGCCGGTTGAAATTACCGTGCCGTACGGAGTGTGGATGGCCGCGCCAAAAGCATCGGTGATGTTGTGATTGATATGGAACGGCTCGAAGACGAAATTGCGTCCAAGCTGGATGCGCACGTCGGCGGTCTTCACCATTTGGATCTTTAACTGCTGGACGTTGCCGTATTCTTCTTGGCGCTTTTTGATGATGCCGGCCGAAAGCGGGGCGGTGTAGAGCACCGGCCAACCGAGTTTGGGCATAAGGTGTGGGATGGCGCCGATGTGGTCGTAGTGGCCGTGCGTGATGATAACGCCGCGGATATTTTTTTCCTTGCCGCGCAAAGGCGTGATATCGGGAATGATATAGTCGATCCCGGGCATGCCTTCTTCCGGGAACATGAGACCCATATCGATGATGACGATATCCTCGCCCATCTCAAGCACGGTGCAGTTGCGGCCGATCTCCTCAAGGCCGCCCAAAGCATAGACCTTGAGCTTGGGAACGCCCGTTTCTTTGCGCGTCAGAATCATCGCGGGCGCGGTCGGGCGCTGCACGCGGTTCTGGTTCGGTCGCTGGATCTGTCGATCTTGATTCGCATTGC